>JAYTMW010000359.1:0-8249 GCA_043728105.1 Saprospiraceae bacterium
TATTTCAAAACAGCTTTTACGGTTTTGTCGTGTAGGTTGTGGCTTTCTTCGTCTGTGTGGTTTATCATAGTAGTTGGTTAAGTTTTAGATAAAATAATGGTTAAAAGTAACGTTTCTTGGAATAAATCTAATATTTCTGACAGAAAATCATAAAAATACTGAGGGGGTGCTTTACCAGCTACCCCCTCAATATTTTCAACAAATTAACAACCTTTTCACCCTACAAATTTCTCTTTTTCAACTCTTTAACCGCATAATCCGCCGCCCGTGCCGTCAAAGCCATGAAGGTTAAAGAAGGGTTTTGCGTTGACACCGAAGTCATGGAAGCACCATCCGACACGAAGACATTTTTGCACGCATGGAGTTGATTCCACTCGTTTAAAAGCGAAGTTTTAGGGTCTTTGCCCATTCTGCAACCGCCCATTTCATGGATGTCTAAGCCAGGAGCTTGCTTGGTATCTTGCGTAGAAATATTTTTAAAACCTGCCTTATCCAACATTTCAGAAGTTTGGATGTGGTAGTCTTTTATCATATTTTCCTCGTTTTCGGTATAGCTGACGTTAAGATGGATGGTAGGGACACCCCAATCGTCTTTTTTATCTTTATCGAGCGTAATGGTATTGTATTCCCGTGGAATGGTTTCGCCCATGCCCATTACAAAAATATTCCAACCGCCTGGCTCGGAGGCTTGTGCTTTAAAATCTGCGCCAAAACCTTCGCCACCGCCCCATCCACCACGGGATGCACCAATGTAAGTGGCCCAGCCCCGCTGATAATCCAGTTCAGTTTGATGCTTTTCGAGATTTCTGTATCGAGGTATGTAACCTGCGTTGGGGCGATTGCCTGAGTAATATTTGTCATCAAAACCGTCAATGGTTGCCGTTACTCTTGCTCGATAGTTATGGAAGGCAAAATATTTACCCAACAAACCATTATCATTACCCAAACCGTTTGGAAAACGAGTAGAAGTTGAGTTCAATAACAGCGTGTTTGTGTTGATTGTCGCCGCATTCACGAAGATAATTTTGGCTTCATAAATGGTCATTTGCTTCGTGATAGCATCCACCACCCGCACGCCTGTTGCCTTATTTTTCTTTTCATCAAAAATAATAGAATGGACAACGGCATTGTTCACCATTGTCAATTTTTTCGTTTTTGCTGCCGCAGGTAATGTTGATGATTGACTACTAAAATATGCACCATACGGGCAACCTCGATAACACAAATGACGGTATTGACAATTTGCTCGACCCAATGCTTTTTGCTCGTCGGTGGGTTGTGTCAAATGCGCACAACGCCCGATAATCATCTGACGGTCGGTATAATTTTGAGCAATTTTTGATTGAAAATGCTTTTCAACGGAATTTAGTTCCATCGGTGGTTGAAATTCGCCATCGGGCAAGGAGGCCAAACCATCTTTATTACCCGAAATGCCCGCAAATTTCTCAACATGGCTGTACCACGGCGCAATATCTTTGTAGCGAATAGGCCAATCTACGGCATAACCATCACGGGCAGGGCCTTCAAAATCGAACTCGCTCCAACGTTGGGTTTGCCTTGCCCAAAGAAGAGACTTACCACCTGTTTGGTAGGCTTTTGTCCAATCAAAAGGTTTATCTTGGATGTATGGATGCTCTTTGTCTTTCACAAAAAAACGCTCGGTGGCTTCATCCACGGCGTAACATTTTGAAAGAATGGGATTCTCTTTTTGAAATTCGAGGGGCATTTTGCCGTGATGCGCCATTTCCCACGGATGCAGAGACGTTGTTGGGTAGCCCGTGATGTGTGGTACATCTTTGCCTCTTTCCAAAATGAGGGTTTTAAGCCCTTTTTCGCATAATTCTTTTGCCGCCCAACCACCGCTGATGCCTGAACCAATTACGATTGCATCAAACTTGCGCTTGGGCATAGCGTCAATGTTAAAATTTGCCATTTGTTACCATGTTTTAATCTGAAAAAAGTGTTGGGTTAATAGTATTGAGTATTGAGACTCATAAGATAGTTAAGTTTTTTAGGTTATTGAGTGCGAATCCACAATTGAATTATTAAAAATACTGTAAAATACTGAGGGGGTCACTCAATGGACTTATTTTTTTTTAACTGTTTGAATACTTCTTTTTGTTTTTTCTCAAATAAGACCTCTAATTGCTCTTGCGCTATTCGCTCTAATATTTCTATGCGTTCTTCTTGCAACAATCCTTGTTTTATCAACTCTGCATTATGGCTTTCAAGGTTAGAAAGTATGGTCAATTGAATATCGGAGGCACTATCTCTTATGTTGCCTTTTTTATCCACATTTTGGTCTCTCCATTCGGATGCAGTCATGTCAAAAACGACTTTATTCAACAAATCCGCTTCGGAAGCATAGATAATGCCTTGACTTTTCAAGGGCAAATTGAAGTTGGGAACGATATTTTTTTGAATGGCATCGGTTTGAATATAATAATTGACTTTTGATAATTCTCGTCTCACCGACCATTGTATTTTTTCTTTAAGTCTTACACTTTCCTCTGTTTTAAGTCTTTTAAATTCTTTCAAAAAATATACTTTAAAAACAGGGTCGAGCCAAGAAGCAAATTCCAAAGCCCATTCCTCGTGGGCAAATACACCACTATCATAACGCCCCGACCGTGATACGATGCCTATTCCATTGAGTCGCTCACGCCATTGTTTTGGTGAAAAAGTAAAAGTATTACTGCCCGCATCTTTTCTAACTTCGTCGAATTCGACGAAGTTAAAATTAGGGTTATTGAGTAACTCCCAAGTGCCTAAAAAATCAAAAGTTGATTTTAATCGCATCCAATTATTAACAAAATCTTTACCGCTATAGGCCTTTGCCATGTCCGTTAGAGACAAAAAAGTGCCATTTTCGGTCTCAACTATGGTTACTTCAATATCTTTTATTAAAATGTTTTGTTTCATAGTTGTCCTTATATAAAGTTATGACAAAGAGTATAATTTATGCAAAATTGACGAAAAACAACGAAAAATAGGGAAAATACTGAGGGGGTAATTAAAACAATTTTAAAAAAGGGATTGGGTTATTGAGCATACAAATGACTCAATAACCCAATAACTATTAACCTAAAACTTGATAATTAACTACTTCAAAGTAGCAACCCAAGCATAAATCTTTTTCAAATCCGCTTTCGGAACACTTGGAAGTCCTAACATTACGGGATAGCCTGGCCAATTAGAAGGAACGGGCTTTGCAACCAATGCTATAAACTTTTTTTCATCGTATTTCTTTGCCGCAATATCTTGCCACGATGGCCCTATCAACTTCTTATCCGCTTTATGACAAGTATAACACGTGCTTTTTTGCAGAAGCGCAGTAATATCATCGGGTGGTTTTACTTGACCTTTTGCAATAAGCGCAAATGCAAAAACAGTAGCGATGGAAAGACTTAATTTTTTCATTGTCTGATGATTTAGATATTGACTTTTAGTTTGAGAAAAATTCATTACAGTTGATAATTTTTGTTAAAAATACTGAGGGGGTGTTATTTATTAAGACGCACAAATTCACTTTGGGTATATGTTTTTTTAGTTAAAATAAAATTAAAGTTTTCGATGGAAAAACATAAAATTATTTTTCATAAACCTTTGTAAATCAATAACTTACACCCTTATTTTTTAATTCTTAATTTTTAATTAAAAACTAAGTAGCCCACGCTTTATCTCCTTTTTTGTAGGGCAAATCACCGATGTATTTACCCGGGACTTGTTCATAACGAAGGGCTTGCGTACAGCCTATTTCAGACGTGAAATAACCTGTAACCGTCAAGTCTTTCATGATGCGCCAAAATGAAGATTTCGTGGCTTCCACTTCTTTGAGCATAGCAATACGCTCTTCATTTGCAATTTTAGCAAAGCCTTTTCCATGCTTGGCGTTGGCATCGGCTTCGAGTTTATCTAAGCCTTCTTTGACAGCATCACTATCCTTTTTTTCGTAGCAATCTGCCAACATTTTTTTGACGAAATCGGGTACACCCGCCGCTTTTGCGCCTGGGGTATCCGTGGTAGGAATAATGGTATCTGCCATTTCCGACAGCACATCATCTTGAACACCTGTCAACGAGAAGTTCAAGTTCAGAATGGTTGGGTTTTCATGCGCTCTTAGAATATCAGGCAATGCAATCATGCCGCCTAACATAATAGCTGCCTTTTTTATCGCTTCTCTTCTATCCATAATTCATTTTTTTTCTAATGATGAATTATGAATGATAAATGATGAATAGGAGGCCCCTCAGTATTTTTCGCTAAAAGGGGATTTATCATTCATCACTTATCATTCATCATTAAATTTAGGCTATCATTTTTCTTAAATTCTTATAACAAACACCTACTTCTTCTACCGATGTAGCTTTGTAATGCTCTAATTCAACAATAAAGTTTTTCAAACCCGCTACTTTTGCGTTGGCTATAATTTGCTTAAAATCAACAACGCCCGTACCTATAATGCACGATTCGCTTTTGTCAACCGAAGCCAAATCTTTCATGTGCGCCAATTCAAAACGACCTGGGTACATTTTGAACCAATCAATAGGATTGTATTTACCACGGACTACCCAACACATATCCATTTCAAAACATACCAATTTCGGGTCAGTATGGTCTAAAAGATATTGGTACATTGGCATATCGTCTATGCGGGTTGTAAATTCAAAATCGTGGTTGTGGTAGCCGAAACGCAAACCAACTTTTTTAGCGTATTCACCCGCTTTATTGTAGGCTTCGCAAAGCACTTTCACTTTCTCTTTGTTTCTATCACCATCCGCCATATAAGGGCAAATGACGTATTTTTGACCCACCATAGCGGCAGCATCAAAGGCTTTTTTCACATCGTCGGTGATGTCTTTTTTCGTCGTATCATATTGCTCGGAAGTAACCATTTGATGACCACTGCGTTGCGTCATGCCCAAATCACCTAAGGCTTTTTTCATCTCTACGGGCGATAGACCAAACCATTTTCCGTCCGTCAAACCGAAATTTTCGACGTAGTTGTAGCCAAATTTGGAAAGGCTTTTCAATGTTCCCATTGCATCCGTTTTCATAGCATCACGGACACTCCAAAGCTGTAAACCCAAAGCCGTTTTTTTGTCGGATGAAAAAGCGGACAATGCCGAAGGCATAACGGTAGCCGATGCCGCAAAAGCGGATGAGAATTTGATAAAATTTCTACGATTCATATTGTTACCATGTTTTTTTGATACAGAATATAATTTTGATTTTTCTTAATAGAAAGGTAAAATTATTCTTAAATTTTTATAAAAAAAAGAAATGTAGGGTAATTATTGTAAAAAATACACTATTTAGATGAACTCTGAATTTTGACACTAATTTAGCATGAAAAAATACAATTCTGTGGGTTTTTTGCCCGTTTTATTAAAATATTAACTTTTGAGGTTCAGCGCACCGAAACCGTTGAGAATCTTGCAATGCGCTGCATTTTTTCATTTGTATTTGAAGCCCTAAAACTGAATATACCTGTTTTACTTTTGTTGTTGACAATGTGTATATTTGCGACATCTTTTAAGAAAAAGTCTCAATCAGAATGAAAAGATTTAATATAACAGGATTGTGTTTTCCGAATGAACACTACATGGCAGACGTGTCGAGCAAACTGAAAGAAGTACTTGACATGGTAGAATTAGGCGATTACTTTATCATCAATCGCCCCCGCCAGTACGGTAAAACAACTACCTTATACACCATAGCAGATACACTCGAAAAAAGAGGAGACTACTTTGTCATCAACACAAGTTTTGAAGGTGTGGGTGACCTGTTTTTTTCAGAAGAAAAACGGTTTGCTAAAAGTTTCATAGATTTGTTAAGTCGGGAAGTTAAAATCTATTCAAAGGATTTATCTGAATGGTTAAAAACCGAAAAAGAAAACGTTGATGATTTTTATGATCTATCTGACGTTATTACGGACTTGGTACAAAGAACCCATAAAAAAGTAATTCTACTGATTGACGAAGTAGATAAAAGTAGTAACAATCAATTATTTGTCAGCTTTTTGGCTATGCTGCGCAATAAATATTTAGCGAGAGGAAAGGCTAAAACCTTTCATTCGGTCGTTTTGGCGGGCGTGCATGATGTCAAGTCTTTGAAACTAAAATTACGGCCCGATGAAGAACAAAAATATAATTCGCCGTGGAATATTGCCGCCGAATTTAAGGTAAATATGAACCTACTACCTTCCGAAATAAAACCGATGTTGGATGAATACGCCCACGATAAAAACGTAAAAATGGACACCCAACAAATTGCCGACCGCATTTTTTATTACACTTCGGGCTATCCTTTTTTTGTCAGCAAAATATGCAAAATGTTGGATGAGGAATTGGTGAAAAATGGCGAATGGACTGAGGGGGATGTTGACATGGCGGTAAAAAATCTTGTTAAGGAAAGTAACACCAATTTTGAAACCTTGACGAAAAACTTAGCAAATTATCCCAAACTATACGATTTTGTCTATCAAATTGCTATCAACGGTGAGACTGTTCCATTCAGTATCCACAACGAGATGATTGAAATGGGCATCATTCACGGCATGTTTAAAACCCAAAATGGGTCGGGTGTGCGCATCCACAACCGCATTTACGAAGCCGTCATCTACGATTATATGTCCATTGATATGCTTATTTCGGGTTTTCCGCAGGTGAGCAAAACGTCATATACTTACAGTAACCCCGATAATACGCTCAACATGGAAGCCGTTATGCTGAGTTTTCAAAATTTTATGAAAAAAGAATACTCCAAAAAAGACCGTGATTTTTTGGAGAAAAACGGGCGTTTGGTGTTTTTAGCCTTTTTGAAACCAATTCTAAATGGAAAAGGTCACGATTTTAAAGAAGTGCAAATATCAGAAGAAAAACGATTGGATGTGGTTATCACTTTTTTGCATCAAAAATTCGTAGTGGAACTCAAACTTTGGTATGGGCAAAAAGCCCACGAAACGGGCTTGCAACAACTCTCTGATTATTTAGATTCTCAAAATCTGAACGAAGGTTATTTGCTCATTTTTGACCATTCGGAAGTTAAAAAATGGCATTCAGAGTGGATTGATTTTAAAGAGAAAAAGATTTTTATGGTTTGGGTTTAGTAAGTCTTTATAATTTTTTTGCAAAAATACTGAGGGGGTACTCACCGCAAAGCAAGTACCCCCTACATTATTTTCATTTTTTTTCTTATTTCACAATCATCAATTTCTTAGTAACAGAACGTTTGCCCGCCACCTTGATATTGATAAAATATTGACCCGATTCAACATCATCCAAACTCATAAGGTATGATTTTGACGTTACTTCATCCATTTTTACTTCTTTTACGATTTTACCAAAAGCTGTCATAATCGCAATATCGACGTTTTTGCCAATAGCATCAGTCAAATCAATGGTAAATTCGTCAGTTGCGGGGTTCGGGAAGATTGAATAACCGTCTAATTTTGCATAACGAATAGTCACCAATTCGCTTAATTGCGTTGAGCCATCATTCGCAATGGTTTTCAAACGATAGAAATTATCGCCATCCACAAGGTTTTCATCCGTGTAAGAGAAAGTACGTACTACCGATTGGCTCGTGCTATTCACAACTGAAAGCGTTTTATATTCACCTTGCGCATCCACTTTTTCAACTTGATAATAATCGGTCAAATCTTCTGATTGCACGGCCCAATCCAACACGCCTTTACCATCTTGTTGTCTGCCGTTGAAAGACACGGCATAGTTATTAGCCAAAGCTGCCACTTTTGAAGGACAGGTAGTTTCCGCAACGGCAAATTGTTGGTTGGGCGTATTAAAACGAGTCCATTGAATGGCAGCCGCTTTATCTTTTGTGGAAGCATTATTAATATCCAAAACCTTGTTTGAGTGTTTGGCAATTAAGGTGTAATAACCCGCCGTATTTTTCTCAAATTTCCACTTTTGAGGGTCACCATTTTGATTTGGATATTGATAAATAGCGGCTCCGTCTGCCTTTGAAGAACTCGAAACGGTCAATACTTGCCCGCTATTACCATTGGCAACTTGAAAATGCGTACCATCAAAATTTTTGATGCGCCACACTTGATTCAAGCCCCCTTTCAAAGTGTTTTGTTGAACGACATCACTCTTATTTGCCACTTCTAAAACCTTCCCACTATGACGAGCCGTTAAAAGATAACATTTCGACGCATCAAATTCAGCTACAGGTTGAGGCACAATCGGGCAAGCCTCAAAAGCAATGATTTGAGAAGCCAAAGT
>JAYTMW010000360.1:0-2297 GCA_043728105.1 Saprospiraceae bacterium
TTTTACTTCCATATTTTAAATGTTTTACAGAGGGGCTTTCTATTAGAATTTGAATTTGGTCGATTGCAATATCGTTTAGCTCAATTAGCCTTTCAGATTGTGGCAAACCCATTTTTATAAAACGTGCGTTCATACTTTCAAGATTTGCTAATACTAAGAGTTGCTCAACAGACGCATAATCCCGCATATTTCCCTTAACATCAGGATTTTGTTCTCGCCACTCTCGAGCGGTAATACCAAAAACTGCCATATTCAAAAGATCTGCCTCTGAGGCGAAGTAATTACTCTCAAATTGTGTATTCTGAAGTTTTGGTGGTACTATATGATTGCGAACAGCATCTGCATGTATTTTGTAATTTGCTTTAGTTATTAACCGCCGCACACTCCATTCTAAAGATAACCGTTGTGTCTCATCGGATTTCAATCGTTGAAACTCTTGTATCAAATACAATTGAAATGCAGGGCTATTCCAGTAACAAAACCCTAAAGCAATGTCCCGATGCGCAAGTGTATTGCCATAACGCCCTGCTTTGGAAGTTATACCTATTGCATTCGTATTCTCAATCCACCGACTTGCAGATAAAACAAAATTATTTCGACCCGCCTCGTTTCTAATCTTATCGAATTCGATAAGATTAAAATTGGGGTTATTCAATTTCTCCCAAACGCCTAAAAAATCTAAAGTATCTCTCGTACGCAACCAGTTGATTATCAGAATCGAAGGGTTTTCTTCATTGAATCGCCTGGCAATGTCTGTCAATGAAATAAAATCTTGCTCATTTTGCTGCAATATTCTAATATCTGTGCCTTCAACAGAAAGTGTAGTGAGTAATTTTTGTTTTGCCATAATTAGAATTTTAATTAAAAATTATCGACTCACTCGTCCGCCTGTATTGCCTTTCATCAAACTCTCCACTTCTGAAAGACTCGAAAGGTTGTAATCACCATGAACATAGTGCTTCAAAGTGGCTGCGGCGGTCGCAAATTCGACTGAATACTGAGGGGCCCCTTTTTGAAATAATTGAAAAATTAAACCTGCCATAAAAGCATCGCCACTACCAATTCTATCCAAAATGTCCGCAATATCGTATTCTTTTGATTCAAAAAGTGTTGTACCGTTGTGCAAAAAACCCTTGTAGGTGTTGTGCGTGGCGTTGTGGGCTTTGCGGGCGGTCATGGCAATGTGTGTCAAATTTGGAAACGCTTTGAATGTTTTATCGAACACCTCCGCATAATCTGCGCCTTTCAAATTAAAATACAAATCAATGGTATCGCCATCGCCCAACATGACATCACAATTTTTCAATAATTCGGGCATAATCTCGTTTGGATGTTTGCCATATTGCCAAAGATTTGCTCGATGATTGAGGTCGCAAGAGACCGTTAAACCCATTTTTTTTGCCCTTAAAACAGCTTCCAAAGTAGCATCGGCGGCGGATGGGGAAACGGCAGTTGTAATACCCGACCAATGAAACCAAGTTGCGCCTACAAATACTTTTTCCCAATCAATCATCCCTTTTTGCAGGCTCGCCATACCCGAATTGGCTCGGTCGTAAATAATTTTTGAGCCACGACTCCCTGCGCCCATCTCTAAAAAGTAAACGCCCAATCTATCGCCCCCAAATACTGAGGGGCCTGTGTCAACACCGTATTTACGCAATTCATTCAAAGCGGATTTGCCCAAATCGTTGTTCGGTACACGGGTCACGTAGCCCGCTTCTGCACCCATTTGTGCCAACGAAACCGCCACATTTGCTTCCGAACCACCATAAATGACATCCAAATTTGTGGCTTGGATGAATTTTAGATTATTGGGCGGTGTTAGGCGCAACATTATTTCTCCGAAACAGATTATTTTCATACACAACAAATAATAACTGTAAGCTCAACATTTTTTTTTAATACATAGGTTTTTAGGACACATAGAAAGTATATTTTTTTTGTATGAGCCTATTACAAATACGCCTTTCTATGTGTCCTAAAAACCTATGTGTTAAAAAAAACCTATATATTTTCTAAAAATTAAAATAATTCTTGGCGTTAAAATAGCAAATATCTTGAACCAACTTGCCCAACCACGCTATATCATTTGGCAATTCGCCATTTTTCACATCCTCCCCAAACATATTGCACAAAATCCGTCTAAAATATTCGTGTCGAGGGAACGACAAAAACGAGCGTGAATCCGTCAACATGCCAATAAAACGACTCAATAAACCCATGTTTGAGAGCGTATTTATTTGTTTTTCCATCCCATCTTTTTGGTCCAAAAACCACCAACCACTGCCCCATTGCAC
>JAYTMW010000361.1:0-1759 GCA_043728105.1 Saprospiraceae bacterium
TTAAATCCTATATGAAAAAAATATCTCACGCCTGAATGGTTATTTGTGTCTACTGGTTACACGTTCCCTAACAATTTTTCTGGCAAGCAAGTCCACTTCACGATTACCATTCTGATCGTCATTTTTCTGGTGAGCCTTTACTTTTATAAAGTTTACATTCATTTTTTCTGAATATTCCATAAGAATACGCACCAGATCAGAATTGCGAATTGGCACGTTCTTCCGGGTCATAAATCCAGCCGCTTTCAATTTCACCTTTCTACTCGAAAGACCTGCTACATATTGACTATCGGTATAAAGCTCCACTACTCTCGGCAATAAATTAGCCTTCGCAAGATACTCAAACGATTTTATGACGGCCTGAAGTTCCATACGCTGATGAGTCGTTTGCTCTTCCACTCCAGTCAATACAAATTTGTTTTTGTCTATAAAAAGTATGGCAGCCCATGCACCAACACCATGTTTGGGGTTGCAACTGCCATCTGTATAAATAACAATTGCACTGTCTTCCATGAATGAGTGGTGAACTTTAGTTACTCAAGACAAAGATCACTCTTTATTGGACATCTTTCGTTTCCCCGTCATCTTCGTCTTCCTTTTTATCGACCAGTTCAATTCGAATTTGACGGTCTAAGTATTTTTCGCGAGAAGAAAAAATAGAAATTCCACCAACACCTGTTAGTGCCAATACAATTAGAAATAATAAACCAAAAAAGCGCAAAGCTCTTCTAAGTCTTTTCATAAAACTTTAATTAAAATAATAACCCCCTCTTCTTAGAGACGGCTAACTAATATGTGAATAATTTAAAGTGCCAATAGGCTTGGCTAGCGAGGAATAGAATTATCCTCTTGTTGAATTGGAATTATCCTCGTCAGAACTACGAGTAATGTGTGATCTATCAAAAACTCCAATTGATCTTTTAATGAAAAGTGCCTTTGCAGAAGCTTCGGCAAATCTTATTTTAATAAACTGCGCATAATGCAAAATCGCGACCTTGAATTGCTGTGTGTGTAATTGAAGGGGAACAATTTTTGTCTGAACAGAAATCTCTTTTTTTAAGGAATGCGTTCTTTTTACAATGTGCCTAGCAGAACCTACTAACTCTGTCTTTGCAATTTGTTTTTGCTGTGGATTGTAAACTCCTAGCCCAAAAGAAAACACACTTAGAAATAAGGCTATTACAAGCGATGGCCTTATAAGTCTTTTCCTATTTGCTATGATTTTTTTATGGATCATTCTTCAACAAGATAACTATTTTATAATTGGGTCATCAATTTGAAATCTTGTATACCAAATGCTAAATCTGAAACTGCTTATTTCATCTTACTTCCCATTCTATTTGTTCGAAGATGCTATTTACTCTCAGGAACCGCTTCCATCAACAATGAATAAGCTTTATCAAGTGCAGCGTCACTTGCACCTGCTCCTTTATAATGTCCTAATCGAACAATTACCAAATCATGAGATGGAATGATAGTTGTCGATTGTCCTCCAGCGCCCAACATCATGTATGCTTCTTTAGGGATGGGTCGTTCGCCATCTCCATTTATCCAAAAGAATCCTCCGTAGATAGGTCTGCCATCCTCCACCCAGGCTGGGGCAAGTGTACTTACAAATTTGGTAAACCCCTCTGGTAAAATCCTCTCCCCATTCCAAACGCCATCTTGTAAATAAAGATTGCCTAACCTCGCCCAATCTCTGCCCGATGCAAATTCATACCCTTGCGTGAGAAAATTTCCGTAAGGATCGGTTTCCATT
>JAYTMW010000362.1:0-3716 GCA_043728105.1 Saprospiraceae bacterium
CTTAAACGCTTCATTCTCAATGGTTTAACCACGGTTTCGACAGATTTCAAAGCGATGGGCGAAAGTGCGGCGGCTCTGATTTTGAACAATTCAAAAGCACATATTGAGAATCCGTTTTATTTGACTTTGAGGAAATCTTTGTAGCGTTTTATCATTGAATATTTAAAATCTATTTTTAAATATTCAATGATAAAACCCAAAATAATCGTCCAAGTAGGACAGTACATAACAGTTAATTCAAAAGAAAATCCCAAATTTGAGCGTCAACAATAAAACTGTTTTTACACGGATTTAAGGATTTTAAAGATTCAAGGATTATTGAAAAAAATCCTTAAATCCATTTAATCCTTAAATCCGTGTAAAAAATCTTTTCTTCATCAAAAACAAAACGTCACCATGCAAGTCATTCTCGGAATTATTTATCACACCATTGGCGGCATTTCGTCGGGTAGTTTTTATATGCCTTTCAAGAAGGTAAAAGATTGGGCTTGGGAAAGCTATTGGATAGTCGGTGGCTTGTTTTCGTGGCTCATTGTGCCGCCCATTGCTGCCTATTTGACCATTCCAAACTTCACGGATGTCATCAGCGAAGGGGCAAGTTCTGTCAAGTCTTTTGTGTTTTTAATGGGTCTTTTGTGGGGGATTGGTGGGCTCACGTATGGCTTGGGTGTGCGCTACTTGGGTATGTCGTTGGGCAACTCCGTGACGTTGGGTTTTTGCTCGGCGTTTGGGGCTTTGATACCGTCCATTTATTACACATTTAACCCAACGGTGGGCAAAACATCTTTCACGGATATGCTCGGACATCAAGGCGGGCAATTGGTGCTTTTGGGTACTTTGGTTTGTTTGATAGGCATTGCCGTGCTTGGTAAGTCGGGTTTGATGAAAGAACGGGAACTAACCACCGAGCAAAAACAAGAAAGCACACAAGAATTTAATTTGGTAAAAGGCTTAATCATCGCTATCATTTCGGGTATTTTAAGCTCCTTTTTCAATTTTGGTATCGAAGGTGGCAAACCACTTGCCGAGGCAGCCGTTTTAAAAGGTTGTAACCCCTTATTTCAAAATAATGTCACCTATATCGTGCTGATGTGGGGCGGTTTGACGACCAATTTTATTTGGTGCATGTACCTCAATTTTAAAAACAAAACGTTCAGCAATTATACGAATACTCAAACGCCCATTGCCAATAATATCCTCTTTTCTGCCCTCGCAGGAACGATGTGGTTTCTCCAATTTTTCTTCTACGGCATGGGCGAAAGCAAGTTGGGCAACGGCGCAAGTTCATGGATTCTCCACATGGCAACCATTATTTTGACAGCAAATATTTGGGGTTTGTATTTGAAAGAATGGTCGGGCGTATCAAAAAAGACCTTCAATACCTTCGTCATGGGCATTGCTTTGATTTTATTGTCGATTGTGTTGGTGGGTTATGGCAATTCTTTGAAATAGCTATGAGTTGGCTGAACGCTGATTGCTCATAGCTGAAAGCTATTAATAATTTGGTTTTATTTGGTTAGTATAAAGTCACCAATGATGATTTATTGGCGGCTTTTTTATGATTTTTTTGAAAAATATGGCGTAAAGCGACATCCCAGACCCTTTCGGGACTGAGGGGGCGCAAAATTAAATACTGTTTTTTGTTTTAAATAAAAATGAAAAAAATGCTCTATTTGGCTGAAACTATATATATTTGTATAGTTTCAGCCAAATAGAGTAAAAAAAATGAAGAATAAATTTATTGGTAGAGAAAAGGAAAGAGCCATTTTGCAAAAAACATTGCAATCTGATGAGTCCGAAATGATTGCCGTTATTGGACGGCGACGTGTCGGTAAAACATTTCTAATACGGACTATTTTTGAGCAACATATCCGCTTTGAATTGACGGGTCAACAGAATGCGACTTTGAAGCGGCAACTCAATAATTTTGCTTTCCAAATGACGGAATTTTTTGGTGAAAATGCCCCCCCTGAACCACCGACCGATTGGCAACAAGCCTTTCAACAGCTTATTATTTGTTTAAAAAAAATAGATACGAAGGAGAAAATCGTCTTGTTTTTTGATGAAATTCCGTGGCTTTCCATGCGCAAAAGTGGTTTTTTGGAAGGTTTAGACTTTTTTTGGAACAGTTGGGCGGTTAAAAAAAATCTTGTCGTAGTCATTTGCGGTTCGGCTGCGTCTTGGATGATACGTAAGGTCGTGTATCATAAAGGCGGCTTGCACAACCGCATTACCAAGCAAATTCACCTCCAACCTTTTGACCTTTATGAGACAGAACAGTTTATAAAAAGTAAAAATATTGTTCTTGATCGTTATCAAATTCTTCAAGTTTATATGGCAATGGGCGGCATTCCTCATTATCTGAAAGAACTTGAAAACGGAAAAAGTGCCGTGCAAAACATCGAACAATTGTGTTTTTCAAGCACGGGATTATTAGCGGATGAATTTCACAAATTGTATCCTGCGCTCTTTGAAAAACCTGAAAATCATATTGCCATTATCACGGCACTCGCTCAAAAATGGAAAGGTTTGACCCGCCGTGAAATTATTGCAGATACCAAAATGACGGACGGTGGTGGTTTTACCCGTTGTTTAGATGATTTGGTCAGTTCGGGTTTTGTCAATGAATATGCCGCATTTGGCAACAAAAAAAAGGATATTTATTACCGATTGACGGATGAATATTCGCTTTTTTACTTAAAATTTATCCAAAATCGAAAAAAACAAGCAGCAGATACTTGGCAGCATTTCAGTCAAACCCCACAATATGCCACGTGGACAGGCTACGCTTTTGAAAATATTTGCCTCAAACACACCGCACAAATCAAAAAAGCATTGAGCATAGCGGGCATTTATACCGAAACATCGGGTTTTTATCAATCAGGCACTCCCACGGAAAAAGGCATACAAATAGACCTCTTATTAGACCGCCGTGACAATGTGATAGACCTATTTGAGCTAAAATTTTACAATGAACCATTAAGCCTTGATAAGTCAGATGCCTTGGCTTTGCGTGAAAAAATAGCCACTTTTAAGCACCTTTCTAA
This sequence comes from Saprospiraceae bacterium, assembly GCA_043728105.1. GTDB lineage: Bacteria > Bacteroidota > Bacteroidia > Chitinophagales > Saprospiraceae > JAAFJT01. The sequence goes on from JAYTMW010000362.1 coordinate 3,048, forward strand.
TACCCGAAAACAAGTTTTTCTTAGTTTTTTAACCACTTTCGGACTGTCCGCTAATGAAAATAGTATTGGTTTGATAGCTAATGCTTTGACTATGGATGTGCTTTTTGAAAGGGTTTAAAATCACAATTTTTATTTTTTAGTATTGATAGTCAATAGTCAAAAAAAGTTAAAAATACTGAGGGGGTGTTTGAAAACTAAACACTTTATTCAATTTGTAAGAAATCTTCAAAAAATGACTCTATTTGGCTGAAACATACCTCAAAAGTATAGTTTCAGCCAAATATAGCTTATTATTCGCCATAACTCGGTTTTTTATACCACTTGTGGCGAATTACAATTCAATATTATCCGCCATAAGTGGTATAAAAAACCGAGTTATGGCGAATAATAATTTTTTTAGAAGCAATTATCATGGGTTTTACTATCCTCTTTTGGCATAAAACACAATCAACACAGCTTAGGATTGGTTGATAATTCTTTGACTATGGAAGTTTTGTTTGAGGAGGTGTAAATAAGGCAAAATACTGAGGGGATATCTACTCAATCCTATACATAACAGTACATGACAGTTATCTGAAAAAAGACTTTTACTTTTGGGCTTTGGCGTAAAATACTGAGGGGGTACTGCAAGAGTCCAGAGGACTCATACATTTATAGAAGAAGGGCTGA
>JAYTMW010000363.1:0-5595 GCA_043728105.1 Saprospiraceae bacterium
TTAATTGCTTGGTAATGATTGTGAATTATGCTTTCCATTTTGAAGAAGTTACCTATCGTTTAGGACGTGGAAAACCCATGCCTTATGTGAAAGAACACATCACTTTTAGCATCATGGCGGTGTTCGCTTTTTTCTCAAGTTGGACTTTGTGGCGTGAAGGTTTTTATCTGAAAAATCCAATTGAGACAAAATTTTTGTTGGGTTTATCCATTTTTTTATTTCTCGCTATTCACATCATTTCAGTTAGAACAGGAATTTTAACCCTATATATTTGCTTGATTATCAACGTTTTAATCTATATTTTTAAAGAAAAAAAATATCTTATTGGAACTACAGCGTTTATTGCTTTAATGAGTTTTCCCTTCGTAGCCTATCGTTTTATCCCAAGTTTGCAGATGCGGGTTAATTATGCTTTGTGGGACTTTCAACAATATAAAGAAGGGAATTTAGTTAAAAAATCGGATTCAGAGCGCATTGTTTCCCTGCAAATGGGGATGGCTGTTTTGAAAAAAAATCCCGTTTTGGGCGTAGGCTCAGGCGATTTAATGGATGCGGTTGGAGTGGAATATGCGCAAAATTATCCCCAACTTGAAGTCCGTGAGCCACATAGTGGCTTGTTGTTCATTGCAGATAGCGTGGGTGTTTTAGGTTTGATGGCTTTTATGCTTGGTTTTTGTTTTCATTTATTTTATAAAAGATACTTTCAAAACGTCTTATATTTAACTTTGCACATCGTTCTTTTAGCATCCATTACGATTGATTTTATCATTGAAGCATCCTTTGGGACTACGTTTTATGTCTTAACTTTGTGCTTGTTTTTTAATTACTTCAAAAAAAATAATTCTGAATAAAGAATTGATTTTTATTACTTCGCCATTCAATATTCCGTGTTTTTTATTCGATATTCTTATGAAAGTTTTCAAAAAAAGTATCTACTATTTTTTTTTGGTTGTAACGGCTCTAATTGCTTGCAATACTGAGGGGGTAATCAAATTGAACACTGACGATCGAACCATGATTGATACACTTTCGTCAAGAAAAATATCACAGCTCTCGGTTGAGATGGATAAATGGTGCAGAGACAGTGCGCCGCTTTTGAAACAAAAAATGATTGATTCCCTTATGCTCGTGCGTGAGCAAGAGATTTTGAAGCAAACACAACTGTTGCCTGTGCAATAGTTTTATTCGAGAAAGTTCGGGTGTAGTTCACATTGATGTATTTACTCACTGTTTTGTGCTACGCACAAAAGGCGTGTTTCAAAGTTTTTTTTTCGGGTTGAACTAATTTTTTTCAAATAGAAATTTTTTCAAAATTTCTATTTGAAAAAAATTAGTTCAACCCATTTAGTCCTTTTTTTTAGTAAGCCTTTTAGCGAAGCTAAAACAGTACGTAAATATATCAAACCTGAAAGTTATTACGACAGATAGAATCTTTAATTACGCATAAAAAATTGATTATCAAATATTTATGAATAATATAAAAAAACAATTCGTTCTTTTTCTACTCTTTACTGTATGCTTCACAAGTTGCGGCGATGATAAAAAAAAGAAGCAGGAAATGATTGATTCGGAAGTGAAAAACGCTTTGGATAGCTACCGTCAACGCCGCCGCATGGAGTGTTTGACGGGCGTAACGGACTCCGCAAACCGCCTTGTGGATAGCTTAATTCGGATAAAAATGACCGCTTATGACACCGCAATGTTGTCAAGAAAACCTTTGAAACCCATTAAACCCATCATCAAATCGCCATTAGACACGACGGATGTTGTGCCGCTCGTGCCTAAGGAATGAGCAACTATGTTAATGCTTTGCAAATGATGGTGAGCATATCGGTTGAATTGTAGATTGTTTTTATATTTGTAGAAACAAACATCATTTTTTCCATAAACCGATTCCTCCCATGATTAGAACAAGCACAACTCAGACGTTTTTATGCTTTTTTTTCTTCGTTCTTTTTTTCTCCACCACACAACAATCGCTTTTTGCACAATGCACTTCGCCCGACACGATTAAGCCCGTGGCACGCTGTCGCAATGCTACTGTATATCTCGATTCGACGGGAAATATTGTTGTAAACCCTTTGCGAATTGACAATTATTCAACTGATAATTGCAATAATTTCTTCATTTGGCTCGATCATGATTGTTTCGATTGCACCAATATTGGCACTAAAACAGTCACTTTTTTTGCGCAAGATGTTGCTAAAAATCGCTCATCTTGCACGGCGATTTTAACCATTAAGGACTCTATGAAGCCTAAATTGCTTCTAAAATCAAATATTTTGATGCCTTTGACGGCTTCTCAGACCATTTTCACGCCACAACAATTCATTCAGTCGGTCACAGATAATTGTTCGCCGATGAATAAAATGACTTTCGGAATTCGCAAAGCAGGGGCAGGAACGGGCTTCCCAACTACGCTCACCCAAGCCTACACATGCGCAGATACGGGAAAGCAAAATATTGAAATTTGGGTGCGGGATTCAACAGGCAATGTGTTTTCAAACACGACTTCGTTTCAACTGACGGCTGGCACAAATATTTGCGGTAAACCCATTCCGAACACGCTCGCAATCATGGGCAACATCAAAACGGAATCGGATAAAGCCATTGATGCCAAAGTGACCATTAGTGGAGGTGCTACACCTTCTACCATCAAAACAAATACGTTCAATTTTAGTGATTTACTGAGAGGTGGCAATTTCCTCGTCGCACCCGTGCGGGATAGCGATTGGGTGAACGGCGTGACCACGTTCGATATTTCAATCATGAGCAAACACATTTTGGACATTACACCGATTACTTCGCCTTATAAATTGATAGCGGCGGACGTAAATCGAGACGGCTCAATTGATGGGGCGGATATGCTTCTGACCCGTAATTTGGTTTTGGGGAGATCCTTAAAATTTTTGAATAATACCTCGTGGCGTTTCATACCAAAAAGCGTAACCCCAACGACGAGTCCTAACGGCTATCCAATGGTTGATTTTAAAGAAACAATTACTTATACGAGCCTCAATGACACCGTTCGGAATGCTGATTTTGTCGCTATAAAAATCGGTGATGTAAACGTCAGTGCGTCCAATTCGTTGTTGTCCAAGGGTGGTCAAACACCTCTTTTGACTCGTGGTTTACCCATTGTTTTGGCTGTTGAAAACGAGGCATTACAAGCAGGTAAAACACATTCATTTATCGTCTCGGCAGCTTCACTCGACCTTGCAGTTTTGCAGTTTACGTTGAGCTTTAACAATCGCTTGATAAAAATTAAAAATATACAATCCATTGATTTAGAAGGCTTTAGCGAAAATAATTATGCTATTTTTGAAAAAGAAGGAAAAGTAACTTTCAGTTGGAATGGCTCGAAACTGAAGCACAATGCCTTGTTCCGAATCACAATTGAAGCCCAACAAAATGGGTTTCTGAAAGATGTATTAACCCTCAATTCAGACATAACCACTGCGGAGGCTTACAATACTGAGGGGGTTGTTAAAGATGTGAAATTGGTGTTTGAAACGAAAAATACTGAGGGGGTGACTTCGGAATTTACACTCCTTCCGAATGTGCCAAATCCATTCAGAAATGAGACGACAATTCGCTTCCATTTGCCTTCCGATGATGCTATAAAATTGACTATTTTTGATGAAACAGGCAGGGTTTTAGCGGCTCAAAATCGCTCGTTTTCAAAGGGTTATAATGAGTTGGATATTGATTTGAGCGACAAAAAAACGTCGGGTATTTTATGTTATAGATTAGAGACAACAAGTCATTCAGCAATAGGTCGCATGGTCATTTTAAAATAGAAAGTTTCAATCTTTGTTAATAATAAAAGCGTTGTTATCAAGTTTTGGCTTGATTGGCAACGTTTTTTTATTATTTTTACTTTCAAAATTAAAAACACCTATTTATGTATCCTATTTCTCAAATTAAAGAAATTATCAGAGGCGAAGCTAACCCTTTCATCAAAGACTTAAAAATCGAACATCTTCTGATAGATAGTCGTAAAATTTCCTTTCCCAAAACCTCTTTGTTTTTCGCTATTAAAGGCGTACGACACAATGGGCATGACTTTATTGAAGATGTTTATAAGTCGGGTGTTCGGCACTTCGTTGTTTCACAAAACGTTGATTATCAGCAATTTACAGATGCTATTTTCATTAAAGTAAAAAATGTTTTACAGGCTTTACAAGATTTGGCAGCTTTTCATCGTGGCAAATTTCCAGATTTGAAAGTGATAGGCATAACAGGATCTAATGGAAAAACAGTGGTGAAAGAATGGCTCTATCAGTTGCTCAAAGATGACTACAATATCGTTCGATCGCCCAAAAGTTATAACTCTCAAGTGGGCGTTCCGTTGTCGGTTTGGCAAATCAAACCTGAACATGATTTGGCAATTTTTGAAGCGGGAATTTCAAAAACAGGCGAAATGGAAAAGTTGGAAGCAATCATTCAACCGACGATGGGGCTGTTAACAAATATCGGTTCGGCACATGATGAGGGATTCAGGTCAAAGGCAGAAAAAATTAGAGAAAAAATGTTGCTTTTTAATGGGTGCGAAACTTTTTTTTATTGTAAAGAGGATAGAGCAATCAAAGCGGCGTTTGCTTCCGAAGGTGGTATGTTTTCGCATAAAATAAGTTGGTCTTATGAGAAAACAGCTCATTTGAGGATTCACCCATCTTTTGAAAATGGCATTTGTAGCCTATATGCTGTTTGCAGAAAGCCTAAAAAATATTTCAGGTTTAATATTCCTTTTTCTGATGAAATTTCAATTGAAAATCTGATTCATTGCGTCAATGTTTTGATTTATCTAAGATTGGAATCTGAAACTATTGGACGACGTGTTTCAAATTTAGAGAAAATAGCCATGCGGCTTGAGCTCAAAGCGGGCATAAACGGCTGTTTAATTGTGAATGATGCCTATAATTTTGACCTCTACGCTCTACAAATTGCTTTAGATTTTATGAATCAACAAAGTCGCCATTTGAAAAAAACGGTCGTGCTTTCTGACATGCTCCAAATGACCAAAAATACTGAGGGGGTCTATCAAACAATGAGTCAATTGCTGGTCGAAAATGAGATTGAACGAGTTGTTGGCATCGGTGATAATATTTTAAAAATAAAAAATATTTTACCACAAAACATTGATTTTCAACACTTTACGTCAACTGATGTTTTTTTAAATCAAATAAAAAATTCAGATTTTCACGAAGAAATCATTCTTTTGAAAGGCGCACGCCCTTTTGCTTTTGAACAAATTGCGAACCGTTTGGCCTTAAAAGCACACAAAACAGTTTTAGAAATCAACCTCAATGCTTTGGTGCATAATCTTCAAGTTTTCAATCAAAAACTCAACCCCAGTGTGAAAATAATGGCAATGGTGAAAGCCTCCGCTTACGGCAATGGCAGCGATGAAGTGGCTCGGCTTTTGGAGTTTCACAAAGTGGATTACCTCGCCGTTGCTTACGCTGATGAAGGCATTGACTTACGCAACGCAGGCGTGAAGCTCCCAATTATGGTAATGAATCCTGAAGAAGCGAGTTTCGATGCCCTCCGTCGTTTCAATTTAGAACCTGAGATTTATAGTTTAAGTTTATT
>JAYTMW010000364.1:0-6479 GCA_043728105.1 Saprospiraceae bacterium
CTCAGTAATTTCAAAATTTTCAAGCGATTTTTGCCAGTTTTCTTTCAATAATTCTCTTAAAATAATTTCTTTATCCGTCTCTCCAAAATACTTTTTTAAACGTTCTTCGTTGGCAAAAGGCGTTAGGAGAATGTTCAATGGATAGTCGAAACGAGGGAGTTTTAGGGTGACAAAACCCCTCTCACTTTTGGTCAAAGCAAGCCCCGTTAGTAGTGAAAAAGGGGACACAATGGAGTCGGGAAAACCTGCAAAAATTATCCCACACTCCCTCGCCAAAGGGTCGGGTGCTTCTATGCGCTCAGGAGAATCATGGTTGCCCGCAATGGCAATCACGGGTCGCAAACCATTGTTAGTCAATCGTTTACATATTTTATAAAAAAGGTCTATGCTTTCGGTGGGTGGGTTGTAAGTGTCAAATAAATCACCTGCAATGACTACGGCATCCACATCTTCCGCATCGGCAATTGCGCATATTTCTTCTAACACAACTACTTGCTCTTGATGACGACTTACGGCATCTAATCTTTTACCTAAATGCCAATCGGCGGTGTGGAGGATTTTCATAAAAAAGAATTTAGGCACAAGTTAGTAGGATGTACCATTTTTTCCAAAAGACAGTTATCTTTGTTGAAAAAAATATATAAATGACCATCACCATTCCAAACTCATTAGAAGAAGCAAAACTTGAGAAATTGTTGAAATTCCTCGGTCGTGAGCGCATTGCGTTCAGCTTTGACCCCATTGCGCTTTTAGATGAGCAAGTGGAAATACAGCATAGATTGTATAAAAAATATGTCGCAACGGGCGAATGGGACAGCATGAGTTTTGACGAAAAAGAGGATGCCGCCGCCCTTGAAAAAATGTTGATGCTCGAAGAAACGGGTAACGCTAAGCCGTTGGATAGTGAGGAAAATAGTGCTTTTTTGAATGAGTTGAAAACTTGGTTGGTTTGAAATATTGAATTGCGATTTTTAGGATTTTTAGGATTTTGTAGGATTTTTGCCTTATTTGATAATTTTTTTTTAAGAAAAACGAAGAGGTAATTTGGTCCGTTCATCTGCAAACGTATTTTTTAAAATTTGGCGAAGGGACCCCTCAGTATTTTGGGCTATTTTTTCCATATTGGCTATTTTTTTTAAAGGTTTTAAGAAAAAACGAAGAGGTAAAGGGGGGGCGTTGATTTCACATTTCGAATAATTGTGAGGTATTTGGTTTTGTGCTTTGGTTTGGCGTTTGATAGACGCATTCAATGCGTCTCTACGAGCGTTTCGTTCTTTTTCTTAGAATTACCACTATTTTAGGCATGAAAAACGGTACTCCGTAGAGACGCATTGAATGCTTCTAACCCACTCCAAACCAATGCACAAACCCCTTTCCTCGAAATTACTCGATAACTTATTATCGAAGCACGAAGCCCTACCTCTTCGTTTTTCCTAAAAAAAAAAAATACCTAATACGGAGGAAAATAGCCCAAAATACTGAGGGGCCCCTTTCGCCAAATTTTAACAGAAACGTTTGCAGATGAACAGGCCAAACTACCTCTTCGTTTTTCTTAAAACCTTTTAAAAAAATATCTTGTACAATTTTAAGCGGCGATTACGTTTAGGAAACTTTTAAAGTTTCCCAAATGTTTGTAAATTTTACTGAATATCCAAAATCTACTCCCTCAAAAAGAAAATCAGCGTAAAATCAGCAAAATCATCGTATTCAGCGGTTAATAAATCTTAAAGTGGTTTAACGGCATATTTCTCCAAAAATTCCTCCATTTCGGCAACCATATCCGTCGAACCAATCGCAATGGTTACATTTTGATGCAGGCTTTTAGGCTTTAAATCCATGATGCGATTGCGCCCCAACGTGATGGCTTTTCCACCCGCTTGTTCCACAATAAAACTCAAAGGAGCGCATTCATAAAGCAGTCGCAACTTGCCTTTTGGATGCTTTCGGGTGTTCGGATAAAGAAAAATACCGCCTTGAAAAAGGATGCGGTGAATGTCAGAAACCATCGACCCGATGTAGCGCAAACTATAATTCATGTCCGAACAATGGTCAATATAACGCCGCATTTCCACGTCAAATTTGAGGTAATAACCTTGATTGACACTGTAAAATTGACCACTCGAAGGCATCCTAATATTTTGATGACTCAAACAAAATTCGCCAATCGAAGGGTCGAGGGTGAAGGCATTTACACCATTTCCGGTTGTGTAAACCAAGAGCGTGGAGGTACCATAAAGCACGTAACCCGCCGCCACCATATCCATACCTCGTTGCATAAAATCCTCTTGGGTGACGGGTTTTTCAGCGTCAGAATGTTTCCTAAAAATGCCGAAAATAGTACCCACGGAAACGTTGACATCTATGTTGGAGGAGCCGTCCAAAGGGTCAAAAACGACTAAATATTTGGCTTTTTTGTCATTAATGTGCGGAATTGTCACAAAATCTTCCAATTCTTCGCTCGCAATAGCGGCACATTCGCCACTGTTTTTGAGACATTCGATGAGCTTTTCGTTGGCATACACATCCAATTTTTGGACGGTATCGCCCGACGCATTTTCGGAGCCGTCCATGCCCAAAATGTTCACCAAACCTGCTTTGTTGACTTCTCGATTGATGATTTTTGCCGCCACGCCAATGTCACGCAAAAGTGCCGTGAGTTCGCCCGTTGCGTAATCAAAATCATTTTGTCTTCGGATGATAAACTCATCCAGCGTGATAATACGATTCATACAATGTGGTTTTATTTGATTGTGAAAATATAATTTGGCGAATTATTTTAGCAAAGTATGCTCGAAAGCCTTTGCCCCCGTAAAATACGACAATAATGCCTCGTAAGGTTCATTTTTTTTCTAATGGTAAAATTATTAAAATTAAATGCTGTTTGAATTTTAGCGAAGAGATTCCTCTCAGTAGGAATTGGGATTTCGGGCCCCCTCAGTATTTTGGGTAATTTTTGCTAAATTGGATATTTTTTAAAAAGGTTTTAAGAAAAACGAAGAGGTAGTTTGGTCTGTGCTTCGATTTAACATATCAAGTAATTGGAAGGCATTTTGTTTTGTGCATTGGTCTAACCAATTATTAGACCAATGCACAAAATAAAATGCCTTCCAATTATTCGAAATGTTCCCACGAAGCACGGAAACCCTACCTCTTCGTTTTTCTTAAAACCTTTTAAAAAAAATATCCAATACGGAAAATCAGCGTTCTATCAGCCCAATCAGCGGCATCAGCGGTTTATTTATCCAACTTCCCGTATGGAATTTCAACATTATTGCATCATTTATTGTAAAAGCAATACATTTGTATTGTAAACACGCCATTGAGCTATCAGCTTTGAGCAATCAGTAATCAGCTTTTTCAAACAAATTCTATAAGAATTTACGTTTTGTGACTGAAAGCTCATTGCTGAAAACTGAAATTCACCTTTATCAGAAAAAAGTAATAAAAATTTATATGAAGCAAATCATTTTCAGTACCCTTATCCTTTTTGCTTTTGCAAAAACAACTATGGCACAAGACATCAAATTCAACACGGGCGATTATCCGAAAGAGTGGAAAGAAATTCAAGAAATTGAAGAGAAAGGCTTGCCCAAATCCGCTTTGGAAAAAGTCGTTGCGCTCAATGCGAGGGCAAAAAAGGATGCCAATCCGTCTCAAATCATCAAGACGTTGTTGTATCGCTCAAAATATGCGGCGCAACTTGAAGAAGACGGTTTTGTGAAGGCAATTGAGGCTTTTCGCCTTGAAACGGACGCTCAAATCTTTCCGACAAAACCCATCATGCAATCCATTTTGGCGCAAATGTATGCCGCATATTTGAGTGAAAACCAATGGCAGTTCAGAAATAGAACGACGACAACGGATTTCAAACAAGACGATATTCGCACGTGGGACATCGCAAAACTGAACGGCGAAGCGGCTCGATTGTATAAAGAAAGCCTCAAAGATGAGCAAGCTAAAAAGGTCTTAATTATCAATTTTGACGCTATCACAACCGAAGGAAACGACAAATTGCGCCCCACTTTGTACGATTTTTTGGCGCATCGGGCGATTGATTTTTTCATGGATGAAAAGTCGTATTTAGCCAAACCAGCCTACCGTTTTGAGTTGGATACTGAGGGGGCCTTCCGTGAAGCGGAGAGTTTTGTGAAAGAAAAATTCGTGTCACGGGACACGAGTTCTGATAAATTATGGGCCATAAAACTCATGCAAGAAGTCATCGCTTTTCACTTAAAAGATGCCGAACCCGATGCCTTGATTGACGTGGATTTGAAGCGTCTGAGTTTCGTTTACGCCAACTCTGTATTGGACACAAAGGATGATTTGTACGTGAAAAGTCTTGGTTTTTTGAAAGAAAAACATAAAAATAATCCTGCCTACGTCGAAATTTCTTTGCGGATGGCAGAATATTTTAGAGATAAAGGACAAAATTATAAGCCTAATCCGAACAATGTAGGGCGTAGTGACTATAATCGTGCGTTAAATATTGCAAAAGATGCTTTGGCTAAATTCCCAAAAGGCTACGGCGCAAATGGTTGTCGGCGACTCATTGCTCAAATTACTGAGGGGTCGTTGGGTGTGCAAGTGGAGCAAGTTAACGTGCCGAACAAACCTATTTTGGCGAAAGTGGAGTACCGAAATTTGAGTGCTATGTATTTCAAACTCATAAAAACGAATGAAAAACTCAATAAAAAATCGTTCAAGAATGAGGAAGAAAAATTGGATTATTACAACAGTTTAAAAGCGGTTCGGCAATGGACGGCAACCGTTCCCGATGAAGGTTTGCACAATCAAATAAGTACCGAAATAGCGATTGAAAAACTGCCTTTGGGCGAATATTTTTTGTTGAGTAGCGACAACGAAAAGTTCACGTTAAAAAATTCGGGTAATGTGAGTTATCAAAAATTTAACGTCAGCAATCTCGCTTACGCAAAACACACCGACGACGAAAGTGAGGAGGAATTTGTGGTGATGGATAGGCTCACGGGTGCGCCTTTGAAAGGCGTGAGTGCTATGTTTTTTTCGGAAACGTATAATCCAAAAACAAATATTTATGATTACATTCTGCAAGGCACTTCGCTCACGGATGCAAAGGGTTTTGTGAAACCAAAATTTAAAGGAAATGGGTATTACAAAGTAAAATTTGTGTTCGGAAAAGACTCTTTGGACGTGGATGATGGTTTCTCGATTTATGAAAGAAATGGTAGTATCAAGCCTTCTCAACAAACCTATTTTTTTACGGATAGAGCCATTTATCGCCCATCGCAAACCGTATTTTTCAAAGCCGTTTTGTTGGATTATGACGTAAATCGCAAGCCAACAATTGCGCCAAATAAACCCGTTAAAATTACTTTTTTTGATAGAAACAGTCAAAAAGTAAGTGAAATGTCGCTTATTTCCAACGCTTATGGCACGGTGACAGGCTCGTTTGTAACGCCCGCAAGTGGCTTATTGGGGCAAATGCACCTCGTGAGTGATTTTGGTGGAACGAATCATTATTTTAGAGTTGAGGAATACAAACGCCCTAAATTTGAGACGAAAATTAACCCTTTGGAAGGCAATTTTACGCTCAATCAAGACATAAAAGTAAAGGGCATTGCGAAGGCTTATGCGGGCAGCAACGTGGATGGTGCGAAGGTGGTTTATCGGGTCACTCGTGAGGTACGTTTCCCGTATTGGCGTGATTGGTATTGGAATCCGTGGGGCAATATTGCGCCGCAAGAAATTGCGCATGGCGAGATTTTGACGGATGAAAAAGGTGAATTTATTGTGCCGTTTAAAGCCTTACCTAACAAGTCAATTCCTGCCAAAGACAAGCCTGTTTTTGTCTATACAATTGCCGTGGATGTCACGGATATTACGGGCGAAACCCATTCCACAACGTCGAGCGTGACGATTGGATACACGTCTTTGACTTTGAGTAGTGATGTTCCACAGTTGTTGAATTTGCGCACCGTGAAGTCGCTGAAAATCAACAGCAATAACCTAAATGACCAACCCATTGCGGCCAAAGTGGATGTGAAATTGGAGCTTTTGACTTCACCACGCCGACCATATATTAGTCGTTATTGGTCTGCACCCGATTCTCAATCCATTACAAAAGAAGATTTTAATCGTCTTTTTCCTTATTATGCTTACAAAAATGAAGATAAAATAGAAAATTGGCTTGTAAAGAAGAAGGTTTATGACGAAACATTTCCGACCGTTGCCCCCACACCCAAAGACGGTAATTTGCTACAATTACCAAACTTCAAAAACTTTTTGCCAGGCGCATATCGTATGACACTAAGTGCCAAAGATGCGTCGGGTGAGATGATTGAAACCGTGGAACATTTTACGATTTATGATCCAACGGATAAACTTGTGCCAACCAATAATACCCTTTTTACCGTCTTTGAAAAAAAGGAATTTGAGGTAGGTGACAACGCTGAATTTGCGCTTGGCACGGCAGAAGAAAGCCTCAATGTGTTGTTTGAGAT
>JAYTMW010000365.1:0-4777 GCA_043728105.1 Saprospiraceae bacterium
ATATTTGACAGGACAACCAACTGTTCAATGGTTGCTTCATCACGAATATTGCCAACGGCTTTTGGATTTATGTCTCGCCACTGTTTGGCAGTAAGTCCAAACAAAGCCACGTTTAGCATATCGGCTTCATTGGCATAGACAAAGTGAATTTGCTCTTTGGAAAGTGTTTCAGGAATGAGGTTTTCTTTTATAGCATCCGTATGAATCCTGTAATTAACTTTGGCTAAGGTTCGTTGCAAGTTCCATGTTAATTTCAAGCGGTCATTTTCATCTTCTTTCAAACGTTGATATTCCTTAACCAAAAGTAGTTGAAATTTCGGGCTAATCCACATACCAAAATGAAAAGCAATGTCTTTATGGGCATAAGTGCCTCCATATCTGCCTGCTTTTGCGGTTAGACCGATAGCACCCGTTTGTTCAATCCATTGTTTTACTGAAAGAACAAAATTATTGCTGCCTGCTGTATTTTTAATTGTACCGAATTCGGTATAATTAAAATCGGGATTGTATAGTGCTTCCCACTCACCCAAATATTCAATCGTGCTTTTAAGGCTCAACCACTTGATGATGACAGCCTCCTGCATTTGACTGCGAGCCATGTCTGTTAGAGAAATATAGTCCTCGTTCTTATGAGCTATAATAGCAATAGATGATTGCTCAATATTGATAACTTGATTTTTAGCCATTTTTATAATTTTCTCTTTTAAAAATTAAGAAATCAAGTTGTGTTAGAAAATACATATCCAATTGTCACAAAATATAAGTTGTGTTTAAGAAAAACAAATTTGCTTAATTTTAAAACAAAATATTTATTTTTAGAATAAATTAAAAATATTATGCTTGACAATGTACCCCCTCAGTATTTTCCATCAAAAAGCGACTCCGAATCACTCCAAATCACAATATTTCCAATTTCTTTAATTTTAATCCCACATAAACATATATTTGCGGTGCATTTGTTTTCTAACCTAAACGGCTATAAAATATTTCTCAAATTTATAAACGAATATAATGATGAATCAAAAAGGAACTTTTGCTGCGGCAATATTTATTGGATTGATGTTCACATCGTGTGTGAGCAAAAAAGAGTTTTTATCCCTTCAAGGGCAATTGGCGAGTGCCAACAATGATGTGGCAAAATGCGGCACTTCGCTCAGTGAATCGTTGAGAAAAATCTCTGCATTGGAGCAAGAAATTGTGCGACTCAAAGGCGAGGTAAATGGTGGTGAAAAATCAAGCACCATTCGTCAAGAGCAACTCAATGACCTCAAAGCGCAATTGGCTGATTGCAAGGCGCAACGGGATAAACAAGCCACACAAGTAGGCAGTTTAACGGTTTTATCGCAATCTGCAAGCGATAACATCAAAGAAACGTTGAGTCAATTGGAGAAAAAAGATAAATACATCAATCTTTTGCAAGCCGCAAAAACAAAGGCGGACTCTATCAATTTAGCCTTGGCGGTGAACTTGAAAGGCGTACTTTCGGATGGTTTGGCAGACAAAGATGTAGAAATTAAAGTGGATAAAACGGTGGTCTTTATCAATCTTTCTGATAAAATGCTCTTCCAAAGTGGTAGTTCTATCTTGACTCTAAAGTCAAAAGATGTGTTGGGCAAAATTGCTCAAATCGTTCAATCAAGACCTGAAGTTGAGGTTATGGTTGAAGGTTATACGGACAATGTGCCAATCAAAAGTGCTTGCGTGGAAGACAACTGGGATTTGAGCGTGAAGCGTGCAACTGCCGTAGTTCGTGTGTTACAAAAAGGGTATAATGTTGATCCGAACCGTATTATTGCCGCTGGTCGTGGTGAATTTAATGCGTTAACAAGCAACGATACGCCCGAAGGTAAGGCTACAAACCGCCGCACGAGAATCATCATCATGCCTAAATTGGATCAGTTTTATGATTTGTTGAATCCAAATTTGGCAACGGGTAAAAATTAAAGTTATTGAGTTATTAGGTTATTGAGTTATTCGCATTAATAACTCAATAACCTAATAACCCAATAACCTACTTCTTAACCGAAAACCGATAAACCGTAGTCGTTTTATACACTTCTTTTGGTCTCAAAACCGTTGATGGAAAAGCCGCTTGATTGGGCGCATCGGGATAATGCTCCGTTTCAAGACACAAGGCCGACCGCTTTTGATACACTACCCCACCCTTTCCTTTTACACCATCCAAAAAATTGCCTGTATAAAATTGAATGGCTGGCTCGGTGGTCAAAACTTCCAATATACGTCCGCTCGTAGGCTCTTTAACAGTTGCCGCTAAACGGAGGTCTCCCTCAGTATTTGGCGTTAAAATCCAAGCATGGTCATAGCCACCACCGTATTTTATTTGCACATCCGAAGTGTCCGAAATCCTTGCACCTACTTTGAAAGGTTTTGTAAAATCAAAAGCCGTTCCGACCACGGGGCGGAGTTCGCCCGTTGGAATTAAGGTCTTATCCACGGGCAAATATTTGTCTGCATTTATCGCCACTTCATGGTCTAAAATAGTTTTACTCATATCACCCGAAAGGTTGAAATAAGCGTGATTGGTTAAGTTGACTACGGTCGTTTTATCCGTTTCTGCCGCATAATCAATCCTCAAAGCATTGTCTTTTTGGAGGGTATAAACGACTGTTACATTGAGCGTGCCTGGATAGCCTTCTTCGCCATCTTTGCTTTTATAAATGAGTTTCAAGGAAGGTTCGTCACCGTCAATTGAGATGGCATCCCATACCACTTTGTCAAAGCCTTTGATGCCACCGTGCAAGTGATTTCCAATGTTATTGACCGCCAAAGTATAGGTTTTGCCTTCTAAATTGAATTTTCCCTTAGCAATCCGATTACCATAACGCCCGATGAGTGCGCCAAAATACGCCCCACCTTTGATGTACTCATCCAAATTATCGAAGCCCAAAGTAATGTCTTGATACACATCATTTTTGTCGGGGGCAGTCCAAGAAACGATTGTACCACCGTAGTTTGTGATGCTTACGGACATACCCGCCGTATTTTGCAACGTATAAAGGCTCACAGGGTCAATGGGTGAGAGATTTCCGAAAGACTTTTTCTCGATAGTTGCCTTTTCAGGTTTATATTGTTTTCCAATTTGATTATCTTTTGGTGCTTGCTTTTTTTGATTACAAGCCAATAAAGAAACGAGAAGAAATAAGATAAAAAAAGGGTGTTTGATTTTCATGTTTGTAATAAATTAATTGTGAAAAATGGAAAATTTTAATTGCGCATAAATTTAGTATTATTGCGCAAATTTTTAATCTAAATTTCTCAATATGACACCAGAACACCTTTTTGTAAACGATATAACAGATTTAATTAGCGCAAATGAAAGTTATAATCTATCGCTCATTTTAGACCAATTAGAAAAGCACCCCCTCAGTATTGCACCGTGGGAAGCCTTTCCTTATAAGCCCAAAGTGGCTTTTTCAATAGCTCATGCGGCGGGTTTTATCTATCTAAAATATTATGTCAGCGAACAACAAATTAGGGCTGTAAACAATGCCACAAATGGCTCAGTTTGGGAGGATTCGTGCGTGGAATTTTTTGTTAATTTTGATGATAAAGGATATTACAATTTGGAGTGTAACGCTATCGGAACGATACTCCTGTGCTTCGGTGCGGAGCGCAGCAACCGTGAAATGTTGCCCGCCGAAGTGATTGAAAAAATCCAGTTTCAAAGCACCATTCAAAATAATTTAAAAGACAAAACGGTTGATTGGACCATGACTTTGGCGATACCCCTCAGTACTTTTACCCACCACCCGAGTCTAAGTTTAAAAGGTAAAGAGTATCATGCTAATTTTTATAAATGTGGCGATAAATTGGTTGAACCACACTTCGTTGCATGGTCAAATATTGACACACCTAAACCTGATTTTCATCGCCCTAATTTTTTTGGAAGGCTTGTTTTTGAATGAAGCGCAAAGGGTATTTTTTTTAAACACATAGGCACATAGGACACATAGTATTATGTATAAATCATTTATAATCAACACTTTATGCAAGTCTATGTGTCCTATGTGCCTATGTGTTAAATAAAAAAAATGTGTTAATTCAATTTATTTCCCTCTATAAAAATCCAAAACCTTAACCCGCAATAAATACTCATAACGGGTAGTAATCAAATTTGCCTTGGCTCTATCAAGATTATTTTTAACCACCAAATAATCTACGGAATGGATGACCCCCTCAGTAAAACGCTTCTCTGCGACGTTGAAAGAGGCTTCAAAAGCGGCAACTTGTTGGTTGATGACGGTGAGACGATTGTAGGTTGCCGACATGTTCAAATGCGCTTGTTCAATGGCTTGATAGAGTTGACGTTTCACATTTTCGGATGCAATGGCGGCTGTTTTTTCTTGTAATTTAGCGATTTTCATAAGGGTACGTGATTGAAAAGCATTGAAAATCGGTATCTGAACACCTACCCCAACGAAGCTATTTAAGTTGTTTCCCAATTGACTAAAATACCCGATTTTATCCTTTTGAAAATTTGTTTCTGTAGAAAAAACGGGTGATTTATTGCCATTGACGGTGACAAAATTACTGGTCGGAACATCCGCTTTTCCAGTTTCCGTAAACCGTTGGGCGGCACTTGAATAGTTCGTTCCCAACTGCCCAAAGATGGAAATGATTGGATAATAGTTCGATTCTGCCACTTTTATGGCGGTTGCGGCACTCTGTTTTCTTAATTCTGCGGCGTGTACCAATGCCATTTGTTTGGTCGCTTCTTCATAAATTGTGTTGGGTGATACCTCGTATTGAGCCAATA
>JAYTMW010000366.1:0-10118 GCA_043728105.1 Saprospiraceae bacterium
TTCGGTCGGCATTTCCGACAATTCTTTTTTGTCAAAACACTCCGTAGAATTCCAATTGCCGCCCTTCAAATTGTTGTTAAAACCGATGCAAATTTCGTCGCCAACCACTTCGGCTTGCCAAAGTCCTTTCATACTGAGGGGCCTGTCGCTGTCTTCAATTTGGATAAAAGTATCGTCTTTTTGAGATAAATTCTCCACTTTGGGGGTATTTTCGCCCTTATTTTGACCATAAGCCAAACCAAACAAGGCACACACGATTAATAAAGTTGCAATAATCTTTTCCATGACATTTGTTTTATTTTGTTGAACATTCAGTATTCGGTGCATCCGCATCACGAATTGATTTTTCTTTTGACCCGTGAACGCATTTTGCGTCATCACGTCTTGCGTGACAAAACCCAACGCCGTATTCATCGGATAATAAGCCATTTCTTGAATCGTCACCAAGGCTTTTGCGTAGTTCATTTTACTGTTTATGAGGTTAATTGCGATGTCGTCGCACGCACTTTCACGCTCGTTGCGTATCTGTCCCGAAAGCCACCAAACGGCAGGATGATAGTAAAAAAGAGCCTCCACAATGCTTTGAAAAATGTTAAAAATGTAGTCGTGGCGCAACACGTGAGCGAGTTCGTGGGCGAGAATTGCCTCCACTTCTTCGGGCGCAAGTCGGTTGATGACACCCATCGGAAACAGAATCATGGGCTTCAAAAAACCCACCACCACGGGCGAGCGCACCATCGCCGATTCGACCAATTCAACCGCCTGTTTCAGTCCCGCTTTTTGAGACAGATTTTCGACCATTTCCGTCCAATATTCATCCGTTGGGAAATTCATGCGGCTTTTTAGATAATAAATATAGCTCACGCTACCCATCAAACGCAGGAGAAATAACGCCACACCCAAGAGCCAAAGCGTGACAATCAGCGGCAAATGTTCGTTGAAATATCCTTTAAAAGTGGAGATATTGAACAAGGCTTTTGTCCCTTCATTTTCTGTTGAAGCCACATTTTGACTATTTCCAGACAAAGAAGGCGAAGCGTCCGACCCCATAATATTCAAGGTGTGATTTGATACCGTATTCTTAGGCGTTTCATTAAAATCGTAGTGCATAGAGAATGTTACAACCGCCGCAAGCAACACCGCTAAGAGCGAAATATTAGACAAAACATAGCGCAATTTGGCAGATTTCTTCCGTAAAGCAATCATTACGATGCCAGAAATGATGGCTATCAAAGTCGCTTGCCAAAGAGAATGGACGACCATCCAACCCAAAGCGTAATCTAAATTATCTGAAAATATGGTGAAATTTAGCATCTTTTTGTTATTTAGTTATTGGTTATTTAGTTATTGGTTATTGAGTTATTGAGTTATTGGTTATTGAGTTATTTTATACAATAACCTAATAACCAATAACTCATTTTTGCCCCTCCTCAATCTCACGTATCAACGCCTTGATTTTTTCTAAATCTTCGGGCTTCGTGCTGCCACTACCCAAGGCACGCATCACGAGCGAAGAAGCCGAGCCACCAAAAGCGGTATCCACAACCTCACGAATGACTTGATTTTGGGTCACTTCTTGGCTCACGGCAGGCTTATAAATGTGGCTGCGCTCCACGATGTCACGTGTAAGGAGACCTTTATCGAGCATGAGTTGCATGATTTTTAAGGTGGTCGTGTACCCTACTTCTTTGTCAGAGGCAGTGCGGCGTTTGTTGAGTTCATCATTCACAAATCGGACTGTTTCGGGGCTTTTTTCCCAAAGCACTTGCAGGATGTCTAATTCTGCGTCAGTCGGTACGGGTGTTATCAAATTTTCGTTCATTGTTATCAAAATTAATAGAATTTTTTATGAGAATAAATAGAATTATAATTTCATTACGATATTTTTCGTAGGCTATTGTCTTAAAAAAGGGAGTCGCTTTTTACTCCCTTTTTAATTATGATTCAAATATACTACGAATAAGTTCGTAAGTGCAAATTTTTATTACGATTTTTTTCGTAGTGTTTTATAATTTTTAATTTTTTATTTGTAAGTGGTTGATAATCAATATTTTGCAAATTTAACCGCAAGAAGTTTAACAATTATTTTTTTATTTCTATATTTACACAAAAAAGATAAAGGATAAAAATAAGAGTGTTTTTGTAAACATTAGTAATCTAAAATATTATGACTGAATTAAATTCTATAGATAAGTTTGGTAAATTCTTAGTAGAAAACTTGAGAGATAGAGGTATTCAATCCGCTGAATTTTTATTGGAAAATAAATGGAAAGCTCCTTCATTGCAAAAACTACAATTGGAACTTTCTAAACTATCTGATGCCCAAAAAGGATTAGTTATGCAAACAGTAACTCAATGTATTGATACAGCTATTCATGATTTTTTATTTGCTATCCAAGAAAAATTTGATTTTGAAAATGACATTCAAATTCTAGTAGATAATGAAAATATTGTAGAATTAAGTGACGGCATTCATGGTGAAGCCTATACCGATGAAGGGTGGTATGCAAGGTTTAGCCAATATTGATACATTGATTGATTTAAAATTTTTTGAAGAATCGTAATTATTAGAAAATGATATAACCTTTTTTATTAGTAAGAATGTTTAAAGTCTAAATTATATGGAGACATTGAGAATTTATAAAGACTTAGAAGTAACCTATCTTGAATTTGAGCAAGCCTTAATCCAATTGGGCTATACGAAAGTCGTCAAAAGCAATGGGCTTTTTTATGTCCATAAAAAATATGATTCAATCGTAAAAATATCCAATATGATTAAGCCTGAAATGAAAATGCTCAAAGCTGATTTTACAGCACAAGCCTTTTTGATGGAGATGAAAGGCGTATTAAACGATAAAAATGATATTGCTAAAATGATTGAGCATAGTCGTTTAAATTCATCAATAGAAAATAGAAATAGCTAAAAATACTGAGGGGGTGCTACTTTGGAATAATTGGATTATTTCAATTTGTTATAAAATTATTTCATTAATTTATTATTCTTTATAGTTTTGCAATAATTAAACCAAAGAGTTTTTGTTGAACTACTAACGAGACTCCCAAAATTTACATAAAGAAAAGTAAATATGATAAATTCAATAACGATAAAAAATTTCATGGCTCATTCAGATTTGAGCATGAAAGATATACCTGAAATAAATTTAATTATAGGTAAAAATGATACGGGTAAAACGGGATTATTAAAATTGCTATACGCCACCGTTAAATCTCTTGAAATATACAGTTTAAAGTCAAAATCTATTGATGTTTCCTTTAAAAAAGAATTAGCGGATAAACTCTATGATACCTTCATGCCTGTAAAAAATGGGCTTGGCGATTTGGTACAAAAAGGCAGTAAAGACAAATTAGAAGTTGATATAACGATAGTAGATAGGGATAAGTACAAGCAACAAATATATTTTTCATTTGGCGATAGAACGGAAAAGTCAATCTCATCAGGGAATGATAACATAGAGCCAATTACTGATAATTCAATTAATGCTTTGTTCGTACCAGCCAAAGAAGTCCTCACAGCTTTCACGGATATTCGTAATATTAGAGATAATTTTTATGGCGTTGGTTTTGACGACACCTACTTGGACTTGATTAAATCATTGGATTTACCGACAACAAAGGGTCGTGTAATGAGTGAATTAAGTGACGTTAATAAAAAATTGGAACTGCTATTTGAAGGAAAAATCGAACAAACAGGTCAAAAAGAACAACCTTTTACGTTCAAACGAGGGAATCAGCAATTTGCAATGCAACAAACAGCGGAGGGTATCAAAAAAATTGGTATCCTAACAACTTTGATTAACAATAGGCAACTTGGGAAAGGAACTGTTTTATTTATGGATGAACCCGAAACGGCTCTTCACCCAGACGCAATAAGACAAATGGTTGAAATGTTAGTCGCAATGAGTAAAGCAGGCGTTCAAATTTTTCTTGCATCACATAGCTATTTTGTAGTCAAACAACTGGCTATTTATGCAAAAAAAGATAAGATTAACGTCAATTGTTGGAATTTAACAAGAGAAAGCGGCAAACCTGTTGTCAATTCAATTCATAATCTTATTGACGGCGTTTTACCTTCAAATTCAATCATTGATGAAGCCCTAAAAATGTTTGACGAAGAGATTTATAATGACTTAAATGCGTAATCAATTATGCCCATAACTGAAAGTTCAATTACCCTTAATTTTCCAGATAATAATTTCTTTCGATTTGAAGATTGTAAAGGTTATAAAGACATACAAAACAATTTCAAGGAAATGGATGCTTGTTGGTATGAACAAACAACTGATACTTTGTATATTATTGAATTAAAAAATTGGGGGAACGGTAAATTAATTGAGGAAGATGACCCAGATTTTTCAGTTGAAAAAATAAAAGAAATGAAAGATGGCATTTCTAAATCTAATATAAATGTACTCGTAAAAAAATCAGTTGATAGTGTCTCAATGTTCATATCTATTTTATTAGAGAAGCCTTATTCAATTAATATTCAAAACTGTTTCCCTTTCAAAATTTCAAAAACGACTAAGATAAAACTTCTCTCAATAGTCAATTGGACAAACCCCGATACGGCTCACATTGCCTTCATCAACACCGAATATAAGTCCAAATTCATGCCTTATGCTAAACTTTTTGATATTCAAACGTTTGTAGTGATGACTAAAAATCAAGCACAAGAAAAATATGATTGGGTTCAATGATTCGCAAAAAGTAATAAAAGAGACTTGATTGAAAATAGAAATAGCTAAAAAATACTGAGGGGGTGCTTCACAAAACGAAGCACCCCCTCAGTATTTTTTGAAATTTTTATTTGATTATCATTATGGATTGCGGTAGAAGTAAGATATTTCACCTTCATCAGTAACATTTTTTGTCAGAAATCCTTGTAAGTTATAACACATTTCTCTTGGAGGAAAATAATCATAATCCAAAATTCCTGTAAAATCATTTACTTTAACGTTTATAGTATTGTTCATATTATTTGTATAATAATACGAAGGAATTTTGGAATATGGATTTTTATTAGAATCAAAGCTAAAAAAGAACTCATGTTTTAAAATCATATTTTTTGAAAAATTTGCAGTTTTGATAATATTCCCATCTTTCCAAAAATAGCTACTAATCGAGAACGTGTCTTTATCATTACCACTTATTGTTTTTTCTAATTCATCTTTATTGTCATAAATGAAAATACTCCTATTTTGAAAAGAATAACCAGAATCTGATTTCGCAAAACCTCGATATTCAATAATCTGATTTTTTGAATTGTACCTAAAACTGTCAATTCCTATAATTTGGCTTATTTTTATTGGTAAAAGGGTCAAAAGAGAGGTTCGTTTTGCTATTAATTTATTATTGACATCATATATGAATTTATATTGACTTTCTCCATTTCTTAATTTATGAACCATACTATCTAATACATTGAGTTGATTGTAAAAAAATAAAACAGTTGAGGTATCGTGTTTAAATCTATTTTCAATTCTGTCAAGTAATAAACCTTCAGTGCCTTCAGTGCAAATGATTATATCACCATCTTTAGTGCAAGCAGATATAGAAGTTAGAAAAAAGAGAGCCAAAAGGACGATTTTGAATTGCATATTATTCAAATTTTAAAATCAATTAAAATAATAAAGTTGATACGGAAAAATAGAGCTGATTTTTGAAAAAAGGTTGGGGCAATTATCAAGTTTCAAAGGTATTTTACTTAGATTTTATTTAGCCCCCTCAGTATTTGTAGCTTAAACCTCTAATTTAAACCTCATTTCAGATTGCGATAAAAATAAGTTTCTTCACCTTTTTCTCTTACTATTTTCGTTAAAAACCCATCAGTATTGTAACATAACATTGTAATTTTTGAACGTATAAATAGGTCTAATAATCCTGTATGGTCTATAACAGAAAAAGAAATTTGTGTATTTTGAAATTTAAATGGAGGATAAAAAGGAGCTACTTTTAATGAAGAATTATTTTTTTTATCATATTTATAAGTCCATTCATGTTCCAGTGTCATAGTTTTTGAAAAATCTTCTTGCCTAACTAAGTTGTTTTCATCCCAATAATATTTTGAAATTCGAGTTATGTCATTTATGTTGTTGTTAATTGTATCTCGGTAATCTCTTGATAAATGTAAAGATGATTTAAGCATGTCGTTTTTATCATAAGTATATTTAGCTATATGATTTAAAACTAAATTTTTTAAAGTGTCTATATAAAAATACTTAGTTTCTATTATTCTGTTTTTAGAATCATAAACAAAACTATCCACAGATGATTTTTGTAAAATACCATTTGTCTTAGAAAACCTTTGTTCCGCTACAACTCTTTTCTGAAAATCGTACATGAATTTACGAAAAAAAACGATTTCTCCCTTTTGTTTAACATTTATTTCTTCCAATTGATTTGTTTTATCATAAACATATTCTTGTAGCTTTTTTGTACCATCTTCTGATAGAAATTCAATTTTATCAAGCAATAAACCATTTGCACCGCTTTCACAAGTTAAAATATCTTCATAATAATTTTCTTTGCTGCAAGAAGCAAAAAAGGATAAAGAAGTTAAAGCAAAAAGAAAGATTTTAAATCTCATTTTATTCAGTTTAAAAATTGTTTAATTAAAAAAACTAACATAATACAAGACATCTAATCCATTAAAATAGGTTGGGTTTAATTTTCTATTCTTGACAAATACTATTCAAATTACTGAAAATTGGGATTTTTATTTTACCCCCCTCAGTATTTTCAAAAAAACAAACCTCTCTCACAATTCACTTACAAAAATTATTTTGTATAATTGACCCATAAAAAATAAAATATCAATGATGGATTTATCAGAAATACTCTTCCATTTGGGGGAAGACCGTGAAAAATATTTCAACGCCGTGGCTACGCCCGTTATTCAAAGTTCAAATTTCGCTTTCACTGATTTGAATGTCTTTCGCTCGATGCTCGCCGATGAGTTGAAGGGGCGTATTTATTCACGGGGCAACAATCCGACGGTGGAGATTTTGCGGAAAAAAGTGGCGGCTTTGGAAGGGGCAGATGATGCGTTGGTGTTTGCAAGTGGCGTGGCGGCGGTGGCGGCAGCGGTCATTGGCAACGTGGGTGCGGGAGATCATATTGTGTGTGTGAAAGCACCTTACTCTTGGACGGTGGCTCTGATGCGGAAGTTTTTAACCCGCTTTAGCGTAACCACAACTTTTGTGGATGGTACGGATTTGACGGCGATTGAAAATGCCATTCAAGAGAATACTAAAGTCTTATATTTAGAAAGCCCTAATACATTAACCTTTGATATTCAAGATCTTAGCGCATGTGCCGACATTGCGAAGCGGCATAACTTGGTGTCCATTATTGATAATTCGCATTGCTCTCCTCTGTTTCAAAACCCCATAAAACATGGTATTGACATCGTGGTTCATTCCGCAACTAAATATTTGAACGGACATTCGGACGTGGTAGCGGGTGTGCTTTGTGGCACCTCAGAAATGGTAAAAAAAATATTTGATAGTGAATTTATGACCATCGGGGCCATCATCAGCCCCCACGATGCCAACTTGATAATTCGAGGTTTACGGACGTTAGATTTGCGGGTAAAACGGAGTGACGAAGGCTGTAAAATTATTGTGGATGCTTTGAAAAAACACCCAAAAGTTAAAAAAGTGTATTACGCTTTGGATGAGGAGGCCCCTCAGTATTTGGTCGCCAAAAAGCAAATGACGGGCAATGGTGGTTTGTTTTCGATTGAAACAACGGCAAAAACGGTTGAAGAAGCGGAGGCTTTTTTCTATGCTTTAAAGCGTTTTACCTTCGCTGTGTCTTGGGGCGGACATGAGTCTTTGATTTTTCCAACGGTTTCGCTTTATGGCATTGAGGGCAGACAAAATCCGCCTATCCATTTTTCTTTTGCTCGGTTTTATATTGGATTGGAAGATCCGCAATGGCTTTTGGCGGATTTAGAAAATGCTTTGTCGGTTATTGGCTAATGTGTTGATTGTCAAGCACATTTTTAAATATTTCTGACTTCTAAGACCGATTAAAATATGCTAACACGAATAAGACGAATTATGACACGAATTTTTCTAATTTAGATGTAATGATTAATGGTTTTTATGCAAATTGGTTTTATTTGTTTATTTAAACGTGTCATTCGTGTAAGCATATTTTATTCGGTTCGCTTGTAATGCCGTACTGATACATTCATTTTAAGAATACAATTTTCACTTTTTTCAAAATCAAGAATTATGAGCAAGAAAAAATCACAATCGCCAGTTGCCACCGCTAAAATACCTA
Organism: Saprospiraceae bacterium; assembly: GCA_043728105.1. Taxonomy (GTDB): domain Bacteria; phylum Bacteroidota; class Bacteroidia; order Chitinophagales; family Saprospiraceae; genus JAAFJT01. The sequence goes on from JAYTMW010000366.1 coordinate 8,308, forward strand.
CAACGGCAAAAGCGTCCAATAAAGTTAAAGAAGCTAAAGAAACGAAGAAGTTTTTTTACGTTTTCGCTATCGCTACATTGCTGCTCGTGGCATTTTTATATTTTATAATGATGCGGTAAAATCTAGACTTGCATGATTTCCGCAATTCCGCGTATGTGAAATAAAACACGAATTACACAAATAAAAAACGAATTTATCTAATTTTATTAATCCAAATTGGTGTCATTCGCCTTTTTTTCGTCTAATTCGTGTTAAATTCAGCATTGCTGTTATTTATTTTAAATTACAACGTGCGGCTAAAACGCCATATAAAATCAAGATTCACGTCTATAATTTTGCTGCCATCAGTCATTTTGGCGGTGAGTTTGCATTTGGCTTTTACGCCTATAATTTCCACAAAATTTGGCACAACATCGGCTTCCTTTGTCTTTAAAATTTCAAACTTAGCGGTCGCATTTTGATTGGCTGCGAGCCTCCAATATACATTTTTTTCATCCCTCAAAATGATGTCCGCCAAATCAGGTGCGTTGAAATTGACATCATTGTAAAACGAAAAAGCACGTGGTCGTAAAATGTATAAAAAAGATTTCTCATCCACTGAACAGGCGTTGTCAGCTGATTTAAGATTCAATAATCTGATTTCAATATAAGGCTCGTAAAGACTAAATCCGTTTTTATCGGACGACAACGACGTGCCGTAGTTTGTCCCTAATCCACTATTGACTCTGAAAAAACAATCCGTTTGTGCTTTTCGCTTATTAAAATCATAGCCAAAAAGGCTTCTTTTAGGTGGGTCGTTGGCTATAAAAAAAGGTTTTCCATCAAACGTACCTTTGACGTAATAATCGTAAGGAATGGTTTCATCCACTGAGAAATCATCTTTTTTTGAACAACTAATGAGGGTGAAAAAAGCAGATAAAAGGATTAAAGAAATGGTTTGTAGTTTGATCATGGTGCAGAGTTTTTTCAATTATTTCCTATATTTTCTTATTGGTTTCGTAAAAATACTGAGGGGGTGCCGTTATAGTGAATTTAGACGAGTGTAAAAATGGCATATTAAATAAAGTAATGTTCAAACCGTTGATTATCAATTTTTTATAAAAAAAATGACTGCTACGCAATTGAGCGTAACAGTCATTTTTTTCTTTTTCTTTAAAACGAACTTTAATTCTACTGTGGCACTTTACATTCACTGTTCTATGCTGCGCATAAAAGGCGTGCTTGGAGGTTAGGCGTTAAACAAAAATAATCTACCCAACTTAGTCATTCTATTTCCTTTACTCTGCGTTAAATTCTTTTAAATAATCTATTATTTCTCAAAAAATTTGTCTTGATTAAAGAAAATATAAAGACCAATTTGAGTATATTATTTTTTGTTTAACGCCTTACTTCCTGTCTAAACATTCAAGATAAACATCAAAAATATTCTGCCCAACTGATTTAGCATTGTATCTATCTGACATAGATTCACTAACTGCTTTTCTATCAAACACTTTTTCGTAAGACGCAACTAAGGCTCTCAAAATAGCTTCTGGTGTGTGTTCCTCAAAGAAAATCGTGTTTTCGGGCAACAAAACCTCAATCATGCCAGACGTAGGATATGAAATCACGGGCAAACCACACCTTTGTGCCTCAACAGCCACAATCCCAAAAGTCTCAATATGACTGTTCATGATAAAATAATCCGCTTGTTGCATCTTTTGAGCAATTTGCTCGGATGTCAACATTCTATCAAAATTTATTTGTTCGGTGGTGAGTCCAATTTGATGTGCAAACGCCTTACTTTGATTCACAGTCTCCTCATTTTGCCC
>JAYTMW010000367.1:0-4301 GCA_043728105.1 Saprospiraceae bacterium
GTCCAATGCCGGTGCAGCTGGTATAACTGCATCTAAACCTAAATCACCTGTTAATGATTGCGCAGGTGTGTTTACGCCAGCCAATTGGCTACACAATAAGGAAATGTCTTTTGGACATTTGATGATTGGTGCTTGCTTGTCTTCAACCGTCACATAACCCCAGCAAGAGTTGATGATTTGATTGTTAGCATTAAGAATAACTACACGGTACTCAAGTTTTTTTCCAACGTCTGAGCTGCCAACTGTAGCATTTCCACTTCCAAGAGCAGGGGTAAATTGACCGCTTTTCTTGATTTGGATTTGTAAACCATTCACTGGTTTAATGTTCGCACAAGTGCCAACAAAAGCGATTTGTGCTGCTGACAACACCAATGCAGGTGCAATCTCAGAATCACAATTGCCGAAAGGGCCCGTTGGAGTCTGTGCAGAAATAGAAACGTTGATGCTACCGATACATGGAAGTTCGCAATTAGCCTGTGCATTCATTTGCACTTGGCTGATTAACATTGCGAAAAACAACGTAGCAACTTGTAACGTTCTCGAGAAATTAGAGTAGATTTTTGTCTTCTCCATGAGATGTAACTTGTTTTTAATTAAAAAAAAAGGTTTAAAAGCGCGTAAGAATAATATGTATAAAGTATATCTTGTAGGAACAAATAAAAATTTGGGATAAGAATTTGTACGAATTGCTTAAAACCCATTAATTTTCAAAATTGTTACTTAATTTTTTACATCTATATATTGAGATAATACATCAAAATGAAGCGTGTAAGAAAAATAGAATTGTACGGTTCTATAATCGCTTACGATAATTATTCATTTCAATTTATTTCAAAGAACTTCAAGCCTATTGGACGAATCACGACACCAATGTATCGGACACATCAAAATACTGAGGGGTCTTGACTCATTCAAAACCACTACTTAAAAATCAGACTTTATCAAAAATTACTATTAGGAAAAACCATAACCGATAAATGAAAAAAGATTGACTCAATAAAAATTTAAAAGCTGTAAAAATTTAGAAATGTATGTTACAATGGAATTAAAATGGAAAAGTCTATTACTACACAGTGTAAAGGAAATTCAAAAGCAACATCCTTAATGTAAAGGAGCGGTATCGTACTGAATTCCAAATGAGCGAAGCGCAAAAAAATCGGTCGGTTAAAGGGATGGATTTTTGTTGAGTTGTGAAACTCTACTTAATATGTCATGGGCGCGTTCTCGATTTGGTAACAATGTTTGTTTTAGGTTGTGTTGAATTTTTCTATCATGCGTTTATAAAACCAGTTTTTGTTCACGGTGATTTGTTTTTAATTATGATACAAATATAGACCGCACTTTCCAATTACGCAACATAGTGTGAATGATAATTTAACAAAAATTAAATTTTTCCTTAAAATTACCTCTTTTAGGGTATCAAACTTACTCCATATATGTTCTCTATTTACCCTCACAAGGGTATTCATTAAAAGTTTAATACATTTCAACGTGAAAATCATTTTAGAAATAAATGGTCTAATCTTTATTTTTACTTTTGCGGCACTACCTTATTTTTTCAATTTTTTAAAAAATTATACGTTTTTTCACGCATGAATCAATTCGCTCGGTCACTCATAATTACCATTTTATTGTCTTGGGTCTCTTTTTTTTCGTTCTGTCAAAAAAAATTACCCACTCAATATGCCCCCCTCAGTATTGATTTCAATTTTGGTGCGCAAAATCCGACGGGTGAATTGAGCAAACGTTTTGGATCTAACCTTTGCATCGGTGTTGGCTTCGAGCGCATCTCTCTGCCCACGGGTTGGATTTTCGCCATCAATGGCTCGTATCTTTTTGGTCAAACCGTTTATGAAGATGTGTTGTCAAAAATCAGAACGCCCGAAGGTGAAATTTTGAGTGACATTGGCAACTATGCCTCGGTGGAGCTTAGACAACGTGGTTTTTATTTTGGTGGGCAATTCGGAAAGATTTTTAAATTAAGCGATAATGGCAACCGATTCCGTGGCATCAGAGCCACTTTTGGCGTGGGTTTTCTGCAACATAAAATTAGAATTCAAGATAATAACAACTCGGCTCCTCAAATAGCTGCGCCTTATGATGCAGGTTACGACCGTTTGACCAATGGGTTTGCCATCACGCAATTCATTGGGTATCAAGTTGTTAGTAGGGATAAAAAGATAAATTTCTACCTTGGCTTCGATTTTACTGAGGGGTTCACCAAAAATCGACGGGCATTTAACTATGACACCCGCCAGCGTGACGATGCCGCACGACTCGATTTGCTCTACGGTTTTCGTGTCGGTTGGTCAATTCCCCTAACCTCTAATGTTAAAGCTGATGAAATTGAGTATTAATGAATAGTTGATGGTGGATAGTTTTAAACGGGTGTAGTTCCCATTTGATGTACTTACTCATTGTTTTGTGCTTCGCACAAAAGGCGTACTGAAAAAAAGGACTAAATGGATTGAAGTAATTTTATCAAATAAAAATTTTGAAAAATTTTATTTGATAAAATTACTTCAATCCGAAAGAAAAACTTTCAAGCACGCCTTTTGTGCGAAGCACAAAACAGTGAGTAAATACATCAAATGGGAACTACACCCTTTTAAACTATCCATAAATTATCCATAAAAAACTATCGACAAAAAAATGTACAACCTACTCATACATATATACGTGTCATTCGTCCGAGTCTTAGCTTTTTTCAACCACGAAAAAGCCAAACTTTGGTATGAAGGCAGGAAAGATATTTTTATACAATTGAAACAGGCTTTTGAGAATAAAAATCATGAAAAACGGATTTGGATTCACGTAGCCTCGTTGGGCGAGTTTGAACAAGGACGACCACTCATTGAAGCTTTAAAAAAACAGGCCCCTCAGTATTCTATCGTCTTAACCTTCTTTTCTCCTTCGGGTTATGCGTTAAGGAAAAATTATCCTTTGGCGGATTACGTTTTTTATCTGCCCGCTGACACCCACGCCAATGCTCTACATTTTATCGAAATTGTAAAACCTGAATTGGTCGTTTTTGTGAAGTATGAGTTTTGGTTTAACTATCTTCATATTTTAAAAAAACAAAATATCCCAACCTTACTCATTTCGGCTATTTTTAGGGATAAACAATTTCAATTATTTAATCCTTATGCCTATTATTTAAAAAAAATGTTGCGGTGTTTCACCTTTATATTCGTACAGAACACCCCCTCAGTATTTTTGTTGAAAAAGCGTGATTTCCACAATGTTGAGAACGTCGGTGATACCCGAATTGATCGAGTTTTGGCCATCAAAAATGAAGCCCAAAAATACCCGATGGTAGAGCATTTTATTGGCTCAAATCTTGCTCTGATTTGTGGCAGCACGTGGCAACCAGATGAAAAATTAATCATAGATTTTTTGAAAAATAAAACCTACGCATCTTGGAAATTTATCCTCGCTCCACATGACATTTCAAGCAAAAATATGGAGCGATTAAAGCACGATTTGAACGATGAATATGCCCTTTATTCTGATTTAAAAAATCACAAAATCACTCAATCACCTAATCACTTTTCCCATAAACGCATCTTAATTATTGACAATATCGGCATGCTTTCTTCGCTCTATCAATACGGCAAAATCGCCTACATTGGCGGTGGTTTTGGCAGCGGCATTCACAACACTTTAGAGCCAATTGCCTTTGGTTTGCCCGTCATTTTTGGCTCAAAATATCATAAGTTTGAAGAGGCGTTTCAACTAATATCCACTGGCGGTGGATTTTCTATTAACAATTATGCTGATTTTGAAAAAACTATGCTTTTTTTGCATGCGGAAAAAAATTATGCAGGAGCTTCAAACGCAGCTTTCACTTATGTAACAAACAATCAAGGCGCAACCCAAAAAATCATTGATTTCATCATAAATCATTCAAAACAAACAATTTAAATATGCAATATTTTACTTATTCAATAGTAAATCACTCAGAATCAACAATATAATAATACAACAATTTATCCATCAATTCAATGTCTCTTTTCGAACAATTTAAGGATTTTAATGTACTCATCGTCGGCGATGTCATGATTGACCATTATTTGTATGGCAAAGTCAGCCGCATTTCGCCCGAAGCACCCGTGCCTATTGTTGAGTTGCAAAGCACCGAAGAACGCTTGGGCGGTGCCGCAAATGTTGCGCTAAACATAAAGGCATTGGGCGCAACACCCTACCTTTACAGCGTCATTGGCGACAATACTGAGGGGGATACTTTTCTGGAATTAATGGAGCAACAAGGGCTAAACACACAGGGCATTTTACAGTCCGCC
>JAYTMW010000368.1:0-2401 GCA_043728105.1 Saprospiraceae bacterium
TGATTTCAATTTTAACAACTCAGTAGAAAGCCGATTGATGGTTTCTAACAAGCCTAAATATTCTGTTTCAGAAATAGTTATTGACTTCATATTCATTTATTTTTTTACAAAGTTAATTGTTTTACCTCAAAAGAGACAAGCCTTTTTATTCAAAATCGAACTGCTTGGGGATATTTTGAGAGACAGCATCGTGTCGCGTTTTAACGTAAGCATGAAGCGTTTTGAACAACTTATCCAAATCGTCTTTAAAATCGAGATAATTATCTTTATGCAGTTTATCCAAGCATTTGATGATAAAAAGGGTTGTTTCTTTCGAGGTAAAACAATTAACTTTGTAAAAAAATAAATCAATATGAAGTCAATAACTATTTCTGAAACAGAATATTTAGGCTTGTTAGAAACCATCAATCGGCTTTCTACTGAGTTGTTAAAATTGAAATCAAAGCCTAAAAAGAAATCTAAAGATTTAACATCCATTAGCGATAGACTACATGGGTCTGCTACAGTACCTCCTGATTTTGACTATAAAACGGCATTGAGAGATGCTATTTTAGAAAAACATTTAAAATAATGAACAAAGTATTTTTAGGAACTAATTTTAACACCCAGTGAATATTGGGCTTTGTAAAAGAGCTTGTTATAGATAAAAAAAACGGCAACTTCTTCGATGAGGTTGCCGTTTTTGCTTTTTATACTGAGGGGGTAAAATATCAAGTAAATTCAGTCATGGCATGTTGCATTTTTTCAAGTAAAGCAATATCACCTTTTTGCTCAATAGAGCGCAACAGTTGAGCGGCATTATCGCGCGTGAGAGATAGGAAGATAGACCCTACAAAGTGGCGTTCATCTTCTGTTTTAGTGGCTAAAAAGATTTTTAATTTTTGATGAAAAAATGTAGCCTTTTCATCAGTATCCATATCTGTGAAAAGTTCCAAAATTTCTTCAAAAGAAGGTGTTTTATTATTCATCTTCATTGGATTGTGAATGATTTCTTAAACGTTTGAAAATTTCAATCATTTCATCTAAAATAGCATCTGTTGCCATTTCTTTTTCTTTTTTTGATAATCCTAAATCATCTTCAAAAAGAACGATGACACGCAATTGATTTTTTAATGTAATGATTCGTCGGTTATCTTCTTCTAATGTTGGCATAGGGTATAATGTTTGGTTTTCTCATGATAGCATTGTTTTTATAAATCAAAATTAATCATTTTTGGACATTTAAACACGTATTTTAAGCCTTTTAACACATTTTTTATTCTTCAATACTGAGGGGGTATCGCCTTTCCTTGTTTTTTCCTATTTTTGCAAACTTGCATAAAGTTGATTATTTTTGTATAAAAAATTGAACAATGGCTCATAAGCAAATTTTAACAATCGAATTTGATGCGATTAATTTTCCAATTTTAGCTGAAATTTTTAAAAAATTTGAAGTTAAGATTAAATCTAAAAAACCGCTTTCAAATATTGATAATATAGATGAATTAACTCCTCAATCATCTAAAGAGTCTTATAAAAATCCTCAACAGTCCAAACCTAAATTTGGCTTTTTAAAAGGGCAATTTAAAATGGCTCCAGATTTCGATGCCCCTTTAGAGGATTTTAAAGATTATATGTGATAACTCAACTCAACAAACGAAAATACTATGAAAATACTTTTGGATACAAATGCTTTAATTTGGTTTGCTAACGGCGATGAAAAATTATCACAAAAAGCCATTGAATCAATCGAAAACCCTGAGAATGAAAAATTTGTGAGCGTTGCCAGTATTTGGGAAATCGCCATTAAGAAATCAATTGGCAAATTACAGTTCCAATTTGATTTAAAAGATTTGGTAGATATTATAGAAAGAAATGGATTCATTTTGCTGAATATTCTTTCAGCACACGCTATTGCTGTTGAAGTTTTGCCATTCATACATAGAGATCCCTTTGACCGCATTATTTTCGCGCAAGCGTTAATTGAAGATATGAAATTGATTAGCGTTGATAAAATTTTCGACAACTATGCTAATGGAACATCTGTTATTAGAATTTGGTAGTGAGTTTTCTAATTCAAAAAAACGGCAACTTCTTTGATGAGGTTGCCGTTTTTGCTTTTTATACTGAGTGGTGTTTCTAATCCAATTTAAATTTAATTGGCATAGTATATCTTGTTTCAACTGGTTTCCCCTTCAATAAGCCCGGTTTCCATTTTCCATTTGTCAATTTTATAACTCGCACAGCTTCTTCATCGTATTGTGGCAGTCCTTTAAGCCCTCTTTTTACTTCAACATTTTTCACATTGCCATCTGTATCGATAATAAATCCAACATAAACAGTACCTACTACACAATTTTGGTCTGGGTATCTTAAATTGTCAGAAATGAATTTGTATAAAGCCGTAAAACCACCTTCAAAT
>JAYTMW010000369.1:0-2497 GCA_043728105.1 Saprospiraceae bacterium
AGCAATGAAGTGAGCGACAAAGGAATTTCAATAACAGCTCTTTGTCCGGGTCCGACTGAAACTGGATTCAAAGCCGAGGCAGCAATGGACGAGAGCCAACTTTTTAAAGGTAAAAAATTGCCAACAGGTAAAGAAGTTGCCGAATATGGTTATGCTTCAATGATGAAAGGCAAGACCGTTGCCATACACGGAATCCTGAATTATCTATTGGCTAACTCCATAAGATTCTCACCAAGAGCAATGGTGTTAAAACTTTCACGAAAAATAATAGATAAAGCCTAATATTAATTTGTTTAAATGAGGAAAAACGACACCCCCTCAGTATTTTCTTTGTTTTATAGACAATAAAACTATTTTTTAAATGACGGCAAGAACATTATTAATATGCAATGCTAAACCAATCAAACAACTTACCATAATGGCTTCGTGAACAGCTAATAAGTGAATATCAAATAAAAAACACCGAATAAGGAATATCGAAGTCATTGAAAACCAATGAGTCACAAATTTCTATACAAGCGTTTATTTTTATTCATCTACTAAGCAGCAACAGACTGACCACAAATTGCACTTTAAGTGATTTCCATCAATCTATTTCTAATTCATCATTCATTTGTCCGTTTCTGACATCTCCCTGTCCGTTTCAGTGGTCTCGGATGCCCCACCTTTGTATCATTAATTAAGACAAACTAAATATTATTAAATCACATTAAATTAAATGATTATGAAAAATTATCAAGTAAAATCTAAAACAATTTTGACGATTGCAAGTGCATTAATCCTTGTATTCTTATTCGCATCATGTGAACCAAAAGAACAATTTGACCCAGAATTGACCCAACAAGAATTTGCGTTACAGTCAAACGCAAATGGAGCAACTTACAAAATAAGAGTTGGGCTTCCTGCCGACTACAATCCTTCCGTTAAAAAATATGCCTCAATGTATGTTTTGGATGGGGAAGAAGATTTTGAATTTGTATCCAATAGATGTAAAGAAATCTCGGACTCCTTGAATGTTACAAATGTCGTGGTCATTAGTATAGGCTATGGAAAAGATAGAAGCATAGATTATACACCCACAAAAATGAGCTCTGTAACAGGTGGTGGGCCAGAGTTTTTAAATTTCATTGAAACCCAACTAATTCCTAAAGTAGAACAGGCTTATTCTGTTGATACTGCCCGAAGTAGTCGTGTCATTATTGGTCATTCTTATGGTGGTCTGTTTGGCACTTATGCGTTGTGTGCGCATAACAAAGTGTTTGGCAACTACCTTTTATTAAGCCCTTCCTTATGGTTTAATAGTATGGTTGCTATGCAAATTGAAAAAGACAACCGTGATAATATTAAAAACCAAACACAATTAGTATTTATGGGCATCGGTGGCGCAGAAGAAGTTGATAGGATGCTCACGCCTTTTGGGGAATTATATCAGATATTTCAGAGCAAATATCCTCATACTAAATTGGCAAAAAATATTGAGCCGAACGAAGGTCACATGGGTTCAAAAAAACCAAACATCATCAAGGGTTTGAATTATTATTTTCAAAACAGATAAATGCGACAATGCGATGTAGGTAACTACTTTCGTACTTTTAAATAATTAATCATTAAAAATAAAATCAAAAATGAAAGCAATAATATATCAACAATACGGCTCACCCGAGGTTCTTCAACTCAAAGATGTAGAAAAACCGATGCCAAAGGCTCATGTAATTCTCTTAAAAATTAAAGCGACAGCCGTCAATTCGGGTGATGTACGCCTGCGAAAAGCCGACCCATTTGCAGTCAGATTTTTATTCGGCTTGATGAAACCTAAGCTCAATATACTGGGTAGCGTTTTTTCAGGTGAAGTTGAAAGTGTTGGTTCAGCTGTTAAACTTTTCAAAATTGGTGATCAAGTCTTTGGTCATACAGATATGCGTTTTGGTGCTTATGCAGAATATATTTGTCTTCCAGAAAATGGGTCATTAGCATTAAAGCCCGCTAATATCACGCATTCAGAAGCAGCAGCCATTCCTTTTGGCGGCGTTACCGCATGGCATTTTATCAAAAAGGCAGCCATAAAGCCCGAACAAAAAGTGCTTATAGTCGGTGCTTCGGGTGCTGTCGGTAGTGCTGCCGTTCAATTGGTTAAGTCTTATGGGGCGCATGTTACGGGAGTCTGTAGCACTGGAAATATTGCTCTGGTAAAATCTATCGGAGCCGACAAAGTGATTGATTATACAAAGGAGGATTTTACTCAAAATGATGAAACGTATGATCTGATTTTCGACACTGTTAATACAATATCTGTTTCTCGTAGTTTAAGGTCACTCAATAAAAATGGCACTATGATTTTAAGTGCAGCAGGGCTGCCAGAAATGATTCAAGGCTTATGGATTTCAAAAACAAGCAACAGAAAAGTATTGACAGGTGTAATAAGTCACAAGGCAGAAGATATAATTTTTTTAAAAGAACTTATTGAAGCAGGCAAATTTAAACCCGTAATTGATAGAAC
>JAYTMW010000370.1:0-3630 GCA_043728105.1 Saprospiraceae bacterium
CCGTGCCATTTGGCGTGTTCGAGAGGGTCGTAAATGAAAGTCCACGTGCCAGGATTATTGACGGTGAACATCAATATGATGGTCAGACCTCGGAAAACATCGAGGGCAATCAGACGAGAAGGTGCGGTATTACTTGACATAATTCTTGCAATTTTGACCGAAAACTAAACAAAATCCTTCGTTCCACAACTTTTATGCAGTAAAATTTAAAAAAGGTTTGCCGAATCGCCAAAAAAATGTACTTTTGCATCGCAATTTGAAAAAATCGCTAAATGGTTTGGTAGCTCAATGGATAGAGCAACTGATTTCTAATCAGTAGGTTATAGGTTCGAGCCCTATCCAGACCACATAAAAAAACGTAACTAATTGACTGTCAATTAGTTACGTTTTTTTATCCACTTGGTAAATTATTTACCAATAAAATTTGCTTTTCGTTTTTCAACAAAAGCTTTTGCACCTTCTTCAAAATCTTTCGATTTACTGGTTTTACCAAACTCTACTACTTCACGGAAAAATCCTGCATCACCACCCGGATCATAAAAAGCATTGACACATTCTATCAGTTTTTGAATGGCAAATGGTGCTTTTAAGGCAATTTTTTCAATGATTTCTTTAGCTTTTACCACAGTTTGCCCTTCTTCAACGATGTGATTTACCAAACCTAATTGTAGCCCCTCTTTAGCATCTATCATATCGCAAGTCATCATTAACTCCAATGCTTTTCCTTTTCCTACGTGTTGCACAAGGCGTTGAGTGCCACCATAGCCGGGAATAATTCCTAAATTTACTTCGGGCTGACCAAATTTAGCATTGGGCGAGGCAATACGAATATGACAAGCCATTGCTAACTCGCAGCCGCCTCCAAGTGCGAATCCATTAACGGCGGCTATAACGGGTTTGTGAAAACGTTCAATATTGAGAAAAATGTCTTGACCTCTCTGAGCCATTTGCTCGCCTTTTCCAGAGAGGGTTAAAAACTCACTGATGTCAGCACCCGCAACAAAAGCTTTTGGCCCTGCGCCTGTGATAATAACACCTTTAAGGTTTGGGATTGTTTCAAAATCTTTTTCAAAGAAATCTTTTAGCTCGTGCATCGTTTGTTGATTCAGAGCATTTAATGCTTTTTCACGATTGATGGTCAAAATAATGATGCCATTATCATTTTCGACAAGAAGGTTTTGGTAATCCATTGCTTGATTTTTTTCTGTAAAATAGTAAATTTAAAAATATTTATTTTGTTCTATTTATTCCTTTTGTAATTAGCCAACCGCATCTTTCACCCAACCATCTCTTTCGGTCTGCATTTGCCAAACGACACCGCCATTTTCTAAACTCGTGAACATTGGCACCCAGTCACTTGGGCCTTGCGAAAGCGTCAAAATTTCGTATCGGCGCATCTGTAAAATGATGTCTAATGGATTGATTAAAATAGGACACGCCTCTACACAAGCGTTGCAAGTTGTGCAAGCGTGAATCTCTTCTGGGGTTGTAAAATCGAACAGCGATTTGCCGTCATAAAAATTCTGTTTTGTTAAAACGGTATCACTTGGAAATAATTCCTTATTTATAAATGCTTGATTACCAGTGTCTAACTTGTCTCCAATTTCAGTAGCACGGTCTCTCACGTCCATCATCACCTTGCGAGGGCTGAGTTTTTTACCCGTGATATTGGCAGGACATTCAGCCGTGCAGCGTCCACATTCCGTACAACTATAAGCGTCCATGACATTTTTCCAACTCAAACCCATCACATCATTTGCGCCAAAAACGGGTATTTCGGTGTCGGATACTGAGGGGCTCGTTGGGTCGGTCGGCATACCCATCATGGATTTTACCTCGTTCATTATGGTCGGCATATTTCCCATTTCGCCACGGGGTTTTAAGCGGGCAAAATAAGTATTAGGGAACGCCAAAAGAATGTGTAAATGTTTAGAAAAAGGTAGATAGTTTAGAAAAGCCAAGACCATTCCGAGATGTAACCACCAACCAAGACGTTCAAAAAACACTAAAAAATGTGGATCAAGACCACCAAAAAGGAAAGGCCCTAACCAACTACTGATGGCAAAATATCCAGTTTTATGGTAGTGTTCATCGCCTAAGCCTTGCAAGGCTTTATCGGCTCCGTTCATGGTAAAAATAGCAAAAATTAAGATGATTTCTAAGCCTAAAATGATGTTCGCATCTATGGTTGGGAATCCTTTTAATTCAGGTTTTTGAAAACGAGCTATTTTCAAAATATTGCGCCGAGCAATAAAAGCAAGCGTTGCAACGAAGGCTAAAACGCTCAAAATCTCAATAAAACTGATTATAAACGAATAGAAACCACCTAAAATGGGGGCAAAAAGGCGATGTACGCCAAAAGCACCATCCATAAAAATTTCAATCAATTCTATTTGGGTGATGACAAAAGCGGCATAAATGAAGAAATGCAACACCGCAGGAATCATGTTTTTAAACATCTTCTTTTGACCCAAAGCCACCAAGAAAACATTGCGCCAACGTGTGCCAGTATCGCCCACGATTTCTTCATCTTGACCGAGGTTTATGTTACGATTAATTTTCATAAAATTGCCCCAAGCCTTTGAGCCAAAATAAATGATTACGAGTAGAAATATCGCTTGTGCCATATATAGTTTTTAGATATTTAGATTAAGATTTTATTGACCCCTCAGTATTTTTCTAAATTTTACGTAAAGAAAACGGATTTGTGTTAAATAATTGCAATGAATGAAGAAATTTAGAAAAATTCTAATTCCATAAGTCTTGGGGATTGATAAAAAATAAACCATTCTAAATTTGGGTAGCCATTCAAAAAGACTCAAATTTGTCTCCAAATGGTTTGGTATGAAAATTTTAGATGATAAACAGATTCGCAACAAATTGAAACGTTTGACAATTCAAATTCTTGAAAATAATATTGAAGAATCTGAAATAATTCTTGCGGGCATCAATAATAATGGCGTTGCAATGGCTCAATTACTGATGCACGAGTTGGTGGGCAGAACAACAATCCCAATCACCTTGACTCGCATTAAACTTAATCCTGCTTCGCCCATTGATCACCCAATTGTGCTTGAAATGCCGCTTGAAAACGTCAAAAACAAAGCAATTATCGTCGTAGATGACGTTGCAAACACGGGTCGGACAATATATTATGCCTTAAAACCATTGATGGATAGTCTGCCCAAAAAAGTGGAAGTGGCCGTTTTGGTGGATAGAAAACACAAGTCTTATCCCATTCAAGCTGATTATGTTGGCTTGTCGTTGGCAACTACTTTGAAGGAAAATATTGATGTTCAGATTAGAGACGTTGAGGAATTTTCAGTTTATTTGGATTAAGTAACGAGTAAAAAATGAAGTGGTCTTTTTTTTTTAACAGAGGCACATAGGACACATAGGCGTTACAGAAAGTGTTGATTATTAATATTTTATACATAAAACTATGTGTCGTACAGCAATTCCGCATTTGGAAAAAATAGAACCACATATGACACAGATTAAACAGATTAAACAGATTAAACAGATTACCGCTGATTTTTTTCTGTTTTAACTAAGAAATCATGTTTAAATCAAAAGAAATCACTGAAAATCAGTTTAATCAGTATCATCTGTGGTTCTATTTTTTCCATA
>JAYTMW010000371.1:0-2812 GCA_043728105.1 Saprospiraceae bacterium
ACCAAATTCGTTTTTCACGGCTTGTTGTGGCGGTGTCTTTTGCCAAAACGTCGAGGTGTTCGGTCAAATCGTACCCCCTCAGTATTTTGAACTTTTTGACAAAATCGGTTGTCCAATTGGCCCCATAAACCTCATACGAATCATTGTAAAAAGCCCTTACACCGATATTTTTTTTACTAAAAATTGAATCAAAAGGGACAAAATAACGGTTGACGGCGGCGGTATCAAAATGGTCTAAAACCCAACCTTCTGCACCTGGCGCAGCTCGTTTTACTTTCTGTTTTGTTGGCACAATTTCGATACTGTATTTTCCATCTAACTGATTGATTTTGAACGATTTAGCCGCATCTGCATCCGCCACTTGTGCGCCACCAAAAGGCCAACCCGTACCCAAAGTCATGTCAATGCCCAAGCCCAAACGCTGTGCTTCCGTGACCGTAAAATCCAACATTTCAACCCATTTTGGACTCAAATAAGAAATGAAATTGGCTTCTTCGCCCTTGACCCCAAAAATGGGAATGATGTGCATGCCACCAAACCCCGCTTGGGCAAAATCCTCTAAATTTTTGGAAATATCACGCTCATTGACGGCACTGCCGAGCCACCACCAATACGCCCACGGTTTGGCGGTGTTGATTTGGGCGTAAGTGAAAAGTGGGAGGAAGGCGAGGAGGAAGAGGAGTTTTCGTTTCATAGATAAAAAATTTAATGCTGCACAACTTGCGTCAAGTTTTAAACGCTGTCCATTACCCACATTTTTAAAACCTAAAATTAATGTGTCTTTGCGAGGAGGAACGACGAAGCAATCTGTTATTTGACTTGCGATTCCCTTTTTTTAAATAAATAGGGAATGAGAAATATTGATACGATTTCAATAGTTTTTATAAAAAAAATCTTGCGAAAACTAACAGATTGCTTCGTCGTGCCTCCTCGCAATGACACGTTTTTTTTAAGCGTTTTGGAGTTGTGAGTAATGCAAAAATTTCTAAGTTTGACGTAGATTCATTATACATAAATCATTGGTAATCAATTAATTATATTTCATCGGCGATTAAAATCGCCGCTACACCGCCTTCGCTTTTATACTCGACTCCCGAATAATCAACTTGCTCGGCATCAAAATCGTTTGCAATTCCATATCTGGTTTGGCGATTTGTTGAAGGAGCAATTGACAACTTTTAGCCCCAATTTCATACGCCGCTTGCTCAACCGTGGTAAGGCTCGGCTCAACCACTTCGGAGACGGGCGCATTCATAAAACTGGCAATCGCAATATCCCGTGGAATCCGATAACCGTAGCGTTTTAGGGCCATCATCACGCCAATGGCTTTGCGGTCGCTGTAACAAAAAATGGCATCGGGCAACGACTTCAAACCCAAGAGTTTTGACACATCTCGAACCCCGTCATCTTGCGAAATGCCCGAATGAATGATGTATTTCGGATTTATCGGTAATTCATTTTGTTCAAGCGCATCTCGGAAACCTTTCACCCGCAAACGAGCGTTTTCTAAAATGAGTGGCCCGCCAAAATGGGCAATGCGTTTGAAGCCTTGTTGTATCAAATGTTGGGTCGCATTGAACGCCCCTTGGTAATCGTCTTGAAGCACTTTTGAGGTATTGAGGTCGTTCAAAACTCGGTCGAAAAACACCACGGGCAAGCCTTTATCAATCAATTTTTTGAAATGATCCGAATTATTCGTTTCATACGTCACGGACACCAAAAGACCATCTAACGTATTGATATTCAAGTTTTTAAGTATTAATTTTTCTCGTTCTAAGGATTCATTTGACACAAAAAACATGACGTTGTAACCAATATTATACGCCACATCTTGTATGCCTTTCACGATGGTTGAAAAATAATGCGTGGCAATTTCAGGTAGCAAAACGCCGATGATTTTTGCCTCATGTTTCACCAAACTGACGGCGTAAGGATTGGGTTTATAGTCCAATTCTTCTGCCAAAGCCAACACTCTTTGACGGGTTTCTGCACTCACATCATACGCATCGTGCAAGGCACGTGAAACGGTTGAAACCGCTATACCCAAGCGGTTGGCAATCTCTTTTATGGTAATATTCTTACTTTTCATGTTGTTTTGCTCATTTCGGAAACGTTCCGAAAAGGTAAGCGGAATATTCCGTATTTGTATCTTGTAGCGGCTGATTTATCTGCCGACAAAGCGGAAACGTTACCGTTTTTTTGTATGGTTTGTGAAAATAGACTGTCTAAATTTAGGCTCAATGTAGCGGCGGATTTATTCGTTCAAAGTCTCTAACTCATTGATTATCAGTATTTTCGGCGGATAAATCCGACCTGTGCGATTAAAACCATCTATCATCTTGTAACCCCCGATTTCAATCGGGGGGGTCATGCAAAACCACGAAATACATCTATCATCTTTTCAAAAAACATCACATCAATACACATAAGATGTGATGTTTTGAAAAGAAGATAGATGTGGGTAGAGCTTCGACTTTGCCCCCCGATTGAAATCGGGGGTTACAAGATGATAGATGGTTTTAATCGCACAGGTCGGTTAAATCCGCCACTACAAATTATTAAAAAAAGTCTCTATTTAATGAAAAAAATACTACTCGTTTTACTTTTATTTTCCAATATTCTCTCCGCCCAACAAGCCAACATGTCCGCCCGCATGACCGCTACAATTATGCGTGAAAATCCCGATTCACTCCATTATATAAAGGAGGCAAAAGGCAAACCTGCGCCGTGGACGTATGAAAACGGGGTGGTGCTGAAAGGCATCGAAATGCTTTGGGAGCGCACGGGCAACGGCGATTATTTGCGCTACATG
>JAYTMW010000372.1:0-2646 GCA_043728105.1 Saprospiraceae bacterium
TCATTAATGGCAAAGAATGGCGTGAATTTAGCTCTTACTCGTCAAGACGATGTGCCTCAGATGCAGGCTTCGTTAATCAAGTTTGCCAATGAATATAAATCAAATCCTGCGACCACCGAAGGAACACAATTTGTCTCGATTATGGGCGATGGAGCTCCCGCATTTTTGGCTGGATTACAACCTGAATTAGAGAAAATCGGACCTGAATATAAGGCTCAAATTATTTACACTTGCGGTAAATCTTTGGGTGAAGATAAACTAATGGGACCACAGGCTTGGAAAGAAAATCCGCAAACTGCCAAAGGAGGTTTGTGTGCTGCCTATTTGCGTGATGGCGATTGGAATATTGTGGTAAAATGGTGTGGAGATAACGGTATCAAAGTAAATCCTGATGAAAAAACCTACGATCCAGAAGCGATGAACTTCTATTCGGCGGATTCGTATATTGATGCGGCACAAAAATATATTTCGGATTATTCAGAAGATAGACCCGTAGTTTTAAATGGAAAAGCAACGGGCGAAACTAAGAAAGTAGCCATTAATTCAGTAGCCACTTGGACTCCTGGCGATGTGATGATTGCGGAGAAAAAAGGGGGCTTGGTATCTATCGTTTCTACCAAAGAATACCGTTCACAGATGCCTTGCGTAATTATTGGGATAAAAAAACACATGGAAGACAATCGTAAAACGGTTGAAAATATGATTGATGCCATTGCCAAAGGTGGCGACCAAGTGAAGTCGTATTCAGTAGCTCTGAAAAAAGCGGGTGAAATTTCTGCCAAAGTTTACAACGAAGAAACGGGTGAATATTGGGTGAAATATTACAATGGCGTAACAGAAGCCGACAAACAAGGTAAGGTTGTGGAATTAGGAGGTTCACGAGTACATAACTTGGGCGACAATTTGGAATTATTCGGAATGGGTCAAGGAAGCACCAACGTTTTCAAAATTGTTTATACTGTTTTTGGAGATATTGCTAAGAAATTATACCCTAAACTCATGCCAAGTTACCCTTCGGCAGATGAAGTAATTGATTTGAGTTATATCAAAAATGTGGCTTCACGTACAACCAACATGGCTTCTGCCGATAAAGTTACTTTTAATTCAGACGATGCGATTCGTGAAAAAGTGGCAGAAAAATCTTGGAATATTGAGTTTGAATCGGGCAATAATCGTTTGACTGAACAGGCAGAAAAGTCACTTCAAAATTTGTTCAATGACTTAGTAGTTGCCTCAAATTTGAAAGTAGAAGTTCACGGACACACAGACAATGCAGGCGACCCAAACAAAAATATGCAATTATCAGAAGACCGTGCTTTTGCTGTGAAGCAATGGTTAGAGAAAAAATCATCAAGTAACTTCCCAGACGGACGGGTTTCAATTATTGCTCATGGACAAATGACTCCGTTGGTTTCAAATGGAACCCCAGAAGGTAAAGCTAAGAATCGTCGGGTTACTATTGTGATGGGGAAATAGGAATTTTTAGAATTTTGCAGACAATGTCTGCAAAATTCTAAAAATCTAATTGATTAGACACTGTTTGAACAATTAAAAAAGATTGATAAAAAACAAAATTATAAACAATATCAAAATGAAAAGCTATACGATAATTTCCTTTATCTTTTTGCTTATAAACTGCAACGCTTTTAAAGCATTCTGTCAAGAAAAAGTAATTAATTTCCCTAATGCAGAAAGTACAAACGAAATTATTTCCAAATTAGCTTCTGATGAATTTATGGGTAGAGCCCCTGGAACGAAAGGATTCAATGATGCGGCAGAATACGTTGAAAACTACCTTAAAAATGCAGGAGTAAAACCCTTTTTTGGAAACTCATTTCGTGACTCAGTCAATGTAAGAGGTAAAGAATCCTACAATATTGTAGGTTTAGTTGGTGAAAAAAATAATGGTAAGGAGTTTATAATTATTGGAGCACATTTAGACCACTTAGGTCTTTTAAAATTAGACATAGATTCTGTATATAATGGAGCAAATGACGATGCCAGTGGCGTTACGGCTGTAATGCAAATTGCGAGTACAATATCAAACTTGAACTTGAAAAAAAATGTAATTATAGCTTTATTTACAGGGGAAGAAAGTGGTCTTATTGGTTCAAAACATTTAGCTAAGAAAATCAAAAATGATAAAATAGACTTGAAATATATGGTAAATTTTGAGATGATTGGTAAAACTTTGAGTACAGGGGAGGGGAAAGTTTATTTGACGGGATTTGAGAAATCAAATATGGCAGAAGAAATGAACAAAGTAATTTATGGTCAGTTTGTGACATATTTACCAGAAGAAATAATATATAATTTATTTAAAAGGTCTGATAATTATGCCTTTTTCAAAGAAATGAATATACCTTCTCAAACTCTATCATCATTCGATTTCAAAAACTATGCTTACTATCATAAAGCAAAAGATGAGGTTGATGAACTTGACGTTGAAAATATGAATTTAATTATCAAAAAATCCATAGAAGTCATTGTTAAACTAATCGAAAATGATGTTAAAATATTATTGAAATAATCGCACTTATTTGCAAATAAAACTTTTGCTCTCTTTTGATTCTTTTGTGTTAAAAATAACTCCCAACCATGAATAAATACCTCCAAATTTTCAAACCCTACGGCAAGACCGATAAA
>JAYTMW010000373.1:0-1946 GCA_043728105.1 Saprospiraceae bacterium
AGCACTTTGCTTTGCACAGCTATTGATACTTGGGATACTTACCTCAATCTTAATACTTGCCTTTCAATGCTTTTGGCACAAGAAAGTACAAGTCTGCAAAAATTGGTATCTGAATTAGATAAATCAATGGAAACTACAGGCAAAGAATTTGTGGGCATAGCTGACAAAAACAAAAAAGCTTATGACACAGCTATTGAAGTGAAAAATGCTGTTAAAATCTTAGAAGATTGTTTCAAAAAAGTCTGCACGGAAAAAGACAAACAAGCGGAAGCTCAAAAAGAGTGGGATAATTCTAATATTTCAAAGTTAGCAGAAGACCTTGCTTGTCAAGCGGAACAGGGGTATGTGGCAGTAACCCAAGCGGCGGCTGTTTTTGCATTAAGCGATGCAGCAGGTTATCTTGCAATTACAGATTATCTAAAACCGCAAGCCGAGCAATTTAAAAAAGAAACAGATGGGAATATGGATTTTGGGGCTAAAAAAATTATAGAAACACAGAAAAAATTCACAGAAGCCACAACACTACTCATTAATGCTAAAGCAAACATTGGTAAATTAGGAAATAAAAGAGTAGCATTAGAAAAACTTTACTGCACGGTTGAGCAACCACCTGTAAAAGATGTAGCACATCAAGATGAGCTGAACTCTTACTTTGAAAATTCTAAAAACCCAACCACTCCAAATCATAAAACTCTTAAAAAAATCAAATCCTGAATTGTCAAAAGATAATTCTATTCTAAAAAATTTTAAAATCTAAAAATATGTGTACAACCATATCATTGAAGGATTATATTGAAGCACGTAAAAAAGAAAAAGAAACAGCGGAGCGTCAGTATAAACAACGCAAAGCCATTTATGACCGTGCAAAAAATGCCGATGAGCAAGCGTATTTTATAAAAGCGGCGCTCAAAGAGTACAGAGATAAGGTTAAAATAATGGACGATTTGGCAATGGACATTGACAAATCTTTACAGAGGGCAATTGATTCAGGTATTCTTATTAACAACAGAATGGAGTGCGCTATTCAGTCTGTTATTTTATTGTCTTATGAAACCCGAGACTTTTTGCGACAGGCAGAAACCTTGATAAATGCTTTGTCGGTTTTTAGTGGCAAGGCGGTTTTGAAAGACAGAACGGATATCCTCAAATCCATTGATACCATTGCAAAATTACTTGATACCATCGTCAAAAATGGCTTAGAGTCTTTGGAGAAAATTTTTAGTTTATTGAAAATTATGGATGAGGCGCAAATCGTTAACAACGGCAATTGTGGCATTATCGCCAGAAATGTAGAATTGATAAAGCGACTGGATGATTGTGTCTTAGTTGTCAAAGACCCTACATTTTTTGACAAATTTAATGCCTATCCTTGTACCATAGAAGCGGCTGATACCCTTGAAGATACTTTATGTGATTCAGCCTATAATACTTACAACAACAGTATTTCATTAAATTGTTTGGATAGTATTTTAGATATTAAGGAAAAGAAAGGCTATCCTTTATATGCTAATAACATCAGAAAAGGGTATGACAATGCTACAATCAAAGCGGATAATGCGCGGGAATGGCTCAATTGTACTATCAATGCTAAAAATGAAGCGGAAACAAATTTTAATGCTTGCAAAGCTGCTTATGATTTAGCACTGACCACCTATAAATGCTAAAATACTGAGGGGGTATAATGATGCTCTTATTCTCAAAGCTATAAAAAATATTTTTCAAAATAATAAAACGGTTTAACCCAAAATGGCAGAATATCCATTACCAAAGTTTCATTTTCAAGTAGATTGGAACGGAACGCAGATAAGTTTTTCGGAAGTGTCGGGTCTTTCGGCTGAAACCGAAGTCATCGAATATCGGCATGGTGACAGCCCTGAATACCATAAAATCAAGTATCCTGGTATGCAGAAATACGGCAATATTACCCTCAAACGCGGCACATTCAA
>JAYTMW010000374.1:0-6758 GCA_043728105.1 Saprospiraceae bacterium
GTCCCCGCTTGTTGAGGGTCTCTCTAAATAAGCCACAAAATTTCCTCCAAAGAACGGCATGCTCGTAAATGGGTCTCCCGACCCTTTATGGGATATTAAAAAGGTCTTTGACCTCAAAAAGCCAAATTATAACCAAAAATACTGAGGGGGTACTTTCTTATTTTTATTTTCAGAAAAAGAAATTTATATTTGTATTTTAAAACATCGAAAAATAATCATCAATGTCAACAACTTATGCCATTCAGTTTAAAAAATCCGAGCCACAAAGGATACAAAAATTGTTAGATTATGTGCAATCATTGGATTTTGTGCAATCTGTAAGAGCATTTTCAGAAGAAGAGGAAGATGCAGTTGATCTATCTATTTCAGCATCCGTTGAAGGCTATTTTTCGACCGAAGAAATAAAACAAATGTACCCCAATGAGTGGGTTTTGATAGCCAATACTCGCAAAAACGGTTCACAAATTTTAGGTGGAAAAATACTTTTACATGAAGCCGATAAACGTGTATTAGCCATAAAGGGTAAGGATTTAATTCGACAAAACCCTAACGTTAGTCATTTTTATACAGGCGAATTTCCAGTAAAAGCGCATATTGGTTTGCTTAGAAAAATATCTAAATAGTTTATGAAAAAATATTCTTTTAGTCTTGCAACGGATGAAGATCTTATCATTATTGATTCATTTATAGATGATTATCCGATTAGATTAGCCATTGATACGGCAGCTACGCATACTGTAATTGATTGGAATATGCTCATGATGGTTGGTTATATACCTCAAAATGGTAGGGAATGGTTGCAATTAGAGACATCTAACGGTATTATTGAAGCGCAACTTTTTCCGTTAAATCATTTTGAATCTTTGGATGATAAACGTCAAAATTTTAGCGTTTTGTCTTATGACTTCATTTCAAAAGGTATTTTAAGCCCTTATGATGGTATTTTAGGGCTTGATTTTTTTCGAGGTCGTCATATTTTAAGTATTGATTTCATTCGAGAAAAACTTTGGATTAACGGTAATTTATAAAAAATACTGAGGGGGTAAGTCACAACGGCTTATCCTCTTTTTTTATTTAAAAGAAAAAATAAACCCGATAAAACTTGCTTCCAACATTATAAAGTTACGTTTTTTTGAAAATTGATTATATTTACAGCTCAATATTGAGCAATGGAATATATGAATAATACAACAATAAAATATGAGTTACAAAATATCATTTCAGGAAAGAGCGAAGTTAGCTATGGAGAACCTATCCAAACAATCACCCGTTACCTACGAGAAAGCCTTGGAACAAGTGAAAAAAATAAAGGAAATGAGTCAAGCAAAAGTGAAGAAACAAAGAAGCTAATTGGCTACATCAACGCCCAACATCTTTGGAGTTGTGATATCAATTTCGGTTTGTTTATCTCCGCAGGTGCAGAACAACGTGTATTTATAAAAAATACGCAAAAAGTATTGAAACTAAATGATGGCATCTATTACACCTCTTGGGTAGATTATTTCAACAATCTTCTCCTTAATAATTATTTTTTCCCAGATACAGCCTACAATTTAATTGGGTTTTATAAGTCCGATAATGATGTACTCTACGCATTGGTAGAACAAAACTATATAGAATCTACACAAGCAACTGATTTAAGTAAAGTACAAGAATTTTTGCAAGCCAACGGCTTTGATAATACCCGAAACAATGATTACCTCCACACAGAATTAGGTATTATCTTAGAAGACTTACATGATGAAAATGTCTTAACGGCACATGAAATCCTTTACTTCATTGATACCGTGTTCTATATAAAACCAGAAATTTTTTGGCGTTAAGTTAAACTGTTGGCAACTTTCTAATGGTTCATTTGATAGTTATAAAATCTAAGTTTATTTTGTATTTTTAACGCTCAAAGAAAAAAAACAGCAACATGCCAAAAAAAGAGAAAATACTCATCATCACGGGCGATGCGGGCGAAAGCTACGAATGTTTATACGCCAAACACCGTTTCGAGGAAGCGGGCTACGAATCCGTGATAGCTGCCCCAAGCAAGAAACGGCTCAATTTGGTCATCCACGATTTTGAGCCAGGCTGGGATACGTACATTGAAAAACCAGGCTACATTGTGCCTTCCGATATTGCTTTTTCGGATGTAAAAACGAAGGATTATAAAGCCATTTTATTGTTGGGTGGTAGAGCACCAGAGTTTTTGCGCCACAACAAAGACGTGATAAAAATTGTGCATGAGTTTGATAAAAGTGAGAAACTTATTTTCTCGATATGCCACGGCATTCAGATATTGGTAGCGGCAGGTTTGGTGAAAGATAAAACGGTTACGTGCTATGAAAATGTGCGGTTTGAAGTAGAGGTTTGCGGTGGCACTTTTAATGGAAAAAAGGAGGCTGTAAAAGACGGCAGATACGTCACGGGGCAAACGTGGCAATCGCATCCCGATTTTTATAGAATGGTTTTTGAGTGTTTGAATGCTTGATTTTTTGCGTTTAAATCAGTTGAAAATATTAAAAGTATGATGCTTTTCACTTCAAAAAAGAGGAGAATACTGAGGGGGGTAATTCGTTTTGTGCGACAGTACCCCCTCAGTATTTTTTAGATTTCATGAGATAAAAAAGAGCATATTTTAAGGTAAAAATCAAAATTTGAAGAATTTAACTAATTTTGATTGCGTTCTAATTATTTTTGTCGCTTTGCTTATGCTTGTCTGTATTCAAAGGAAATTTAAAATCAATATAAAATGAGAAATTACCTCTTTTTCGGTTTCGCTTTATTGGCTTTCGTGATGTGCCAAACGCCGAGCATGGAAACATCGGCGGGCAGCAAAAGCATGGCACAAACCGAAGCCACTTTTAAGCTCTATTGCGCCAGTTGCCACGGTGCGGATGCCAATGTTTTTGCAGACAGACAATGGAAACACGGCAGCACCAAAGCCGAACTCATTAAAAGCGTAACGGGCGGTTATCTCGATTTGGGTATGCCTGCTTGGGGTGCAGTTTTGAAGCCCGAACAAGTTGAAAGCCTTTCCGATTACATTTTAAAAGGCATTGAAAAACGTAAATCGTTTGATTTTAAGAGCGTTCCAAAATCTAATATTTTTAAGGATTCTTCTTACACAATTAAATTAGATACCATTGCGCAAGGCATCAAAAACCCGTGGGGTATGACGATGTTGCCCGACGGTGATATATTGTTTACGGATAGAGGAGGTGATTTTTATCGTATTGATAAAGCGGGTCAAAAAACGTTGATTAAAGGAAGCCCCTCAGTATTGTCGGAAGGTCAAGGCGGTTTGATGGATGTGGAATTGCATCCGAAGTTTAAAGAGAATCAAATTATTTACCTCTCTTATTCAAAATTTAGAGATTCTGCCAACATAAAATTATCCACCACGGCAATCATGCAAGCCAAGCTAAATGGCACAGAATTGTCGGAGCAAAAAGATATTTTCGTGGCTCTGCCTTATCTCAATACCCGCTATCATTATGGCAACCGCATTGAGTTCGATAAGCAAGGCTATATGTTTATTTCCGTGGGCGATAGAGGACAGCACGAACCTAAATTCCCACAACTATTAGACAATGATTGTGGCAAAATTCACCGCTTGTTCGATGATGGACGGATTCCGCCCGACAATCCTTTCGTGAAAACGCCCAATGCCCACGGCTCAATTTGGTCTTACGGACACCGCAATCCACAAGGCATTGCTATCAACCCCGCTACCAACGAATTATGGGCGGACGAGCATGGCCCACGTGGCGGCGATGAAGTGAATATATCGCAAAAAGGTAAAAATTATGGTTGGCCCATCATCAGTTATGGCATCAATTACGATGGTACAATTTTGACTCCTTTGACAAAACAAGTTAGCATGGAACAGCCCCTCGTTTATTGGGTGCCTTCCATTGGCCCATGTGGTTCTACCTTCGTTACAGGCGACCGTTATAAGGCGTGGAAAGGTGATTTTATGGTCGCTTCTTTGCGTTTTATGTATCTCAATCGGTGTAAAATTCAAGGCAATAAAATTGTGGCGCAAGAGAATATTTTGAAAAACATTGGTCGTATGCGCTTTGTTGAAATGGGTGCGGACGGCTATATATACGTGGGTGTTGAAGAGCCTGGATTTATATTTAGGTTGATGCCTGTTGAGCCGCAATAAACGTTAAATATAGAATGTTCATAAAAATAGTGAGGGGGTGCATCACAACGATACATCCCCTCTTTATGTCTAAATTTTACGTTTTCTCATACAAATTCTCTAACTTTTAGGCCGCCTTAATGACAACCGAACCATCTTGTTTGCGCTCTAAAATCCCTTTATGAAGCGCATCTGAAATGATATTTTTTACTTCAAAATCCATCGCATCCAATAGCGTAATCTTGCTATTTAAAACAAGGCTAAGATCGAGGGCACGAAAGATTGAACGTTCGCATTCTCTAATGGAATTCCAACGAGGTTGAGCGGAAAGGATTTTTGGTAAATCTTCCGCTTTTTGGATTTGTGGCTTAAATTTGCTTTGACCAGACATTGCTAAAATTTTAAAAAGTGATGAACATGAGTTATAAAATAGTCAATTGATTAATTGGACGTTCTCAATATTATATTCTGCAATAAATATACCATGTTTTGTTAATACAAGCCAAAAAGCCACGGTTTTTCTTGTTTTTGATATTTATTTTTAATTTAATAGATAAAACATTGTTTTTAGTTGATGAAACATTGAAAATTGACATTTTATGTGTAAATAAAAACGTTTGATTATTTTTTTTATTTTGAATAATTTAATTTTTTCGCAATTTATAAATACTTTAAATATACTTTTTAAAAGAAAAAGTAGGCAAATTCAGATTTTACATCTGTCTAAATCTCAAAATCGGCAAAATACTGAGGGGGTATGTTTTGTAATTCAAAAGGGTTTATTAATTTTAATTTTTTTATAAAAGATAATAAAAATAGACTCTTTTCAAATATGACAAACGATAAAAAAACAATACTCTCTCGGCGCAATTTTCTCAAAAATGCCGCCACAGGAATTGCCGCTACAACCCTTGCGGGAAGCGGCGTTCCGACCATCATTCCCGCTTCCGTGATGGGCAAATTTTCACCCAGCAACCGCATCAATGTAGCGGCGATTGGCTTAGGACGCATCTCTCGTGAGCATGATATGCCTGAGGTTTGGAAATACGACACTGCCCGAATCATGGCAGTCTGTGATTTAGACCCTCGCCGAGTGGAAGAAGGAAAAAAATTGGTCAACGCCACTTATTCAAAAAAAGAAGGCAAGCCTTACGATGGCGTGAAAACCTATTCCGATTATCGAGACGTTTTGAACAATAAAGACATTGATGCCGTCATCATCAGCACGCCTGACCATTGGCACGCCCTCATTGGCATCCATTCCGTGGAAGCGGGCAAAGACGTATATATGCAAAAACCAACGGCTTTGACCATTTCAGAAGGTCGGGCGTTGAGTAACGCAGTGCATCGGTCGGGTCAAGTTTTTCAGATGGGCAGCCAACAGCGTTCTCAAAATCCGTGGGCGCATTTCCATCGAGCGTGTGAATTGGTCAGAAACGGACGAATTGGTGAGATAAAAACCATCTACGTAGGTTTGCCAGGCGACCCTGCGGGCGAACTTGAAGCAGAAATGCCAATTCCAAAAGGCTTCAATTACGACATGTGGTTGGGTTCTACGCCCAATCAATATTATACCGAAAAACGAGTGCATCCACAAGCTGATTTCAGTCGCCCAGGTTGGTTGCGATGTGAGCAATTTGGCGCAGGCATGATTACGGGTTGGGGGTCACACCATATAGATACAGCGCACTGGGCAATGGGTTGGGAACACACAGGCCCAATTGAAGTGTCGGGCGTGTCTGATTTTCCAAAAAGTGGTTTGTGGAACGTGCATGGCATTTTCAAAACCGAAGCACTTTATGCCAACGGAACAAAAATGATTGTCAGCAACGAATTGCCAAACGGGATAAAGTTTGAAGGTACTGAGGGGTGGATTTTTGTCACCCGTGGCGGCGGTGTCACGGCAAGCGACCCTGTGAAACAAGCCGAGGCGGCCCCTCTGAAAGCAAGCGACCCAAAAATATTGACTTCTGTTATCAGCGATGCTGAAATTCATCTTTACAGAAGTCCAGAACAACACGGCAATTGGTTGGATTGCATCAAAACCCGTCAACCCACGGTTGCGCCCATCGAGGTAGCCCATCGTTCAACTTCCGCCTGTTTAATTCATCATATTGCCATGAAATTGAAGCGCAAAGTGTATTGGGATCCGATGCGTGAGCGTTTCAAAAATGATGATGAGGCGAATAAAATGTTGAGCCGTCCGCAACGTGCGCCTTATATGATTGAGTAGCAAATAAGTAAATAATAACATGATTTTTTTTTAACACACAGGCACATAAGACACATAGTTTTTACAAATAATTTTTATAACTTATTGTAAATCAAATGCTTATATACTCATCCGAAGGTAGTTTTAGGATTTTATATTTCAGGTTTCAATTGCCTCCATCTTCAGATGGGGGGCTAAGAAGATAAAAAATTAATCCTTCCAATCCTCCATCTAAAGATGGAGGCAATTGAGACTTGAAATATAAAATCACAAAACCATTTTCACTTTAGTATATATAAAATTATGTGTCTTATATTTCTATGTGTTAAAGAAAAAAATAAGTCAATTTTAAACTAAAATACTCCTTTCTATGTGTCCTATATGCCTCGTATGTGTTTAATTTTGTTT
>JAYTMW010000375.1:0-6695 GCA_043728105.1 Saprospiraceae bacterium
CCATATTAATTTTCACTCGTTACTTAATTCTACTTTGGCACTCTACAATATGAGATATTTACTCACTGTTTTACTGCGTAAAAAGGCGTGCTAAAGGGGAGTTTTTCTCGGATTGATTGATTTTTTAAAAAGAAAATTTTCAATTTTTCTTTTTAAAAAATCAATCAATCCATTTGGTCATTTTGCTGTTTTAGAGTGGCAAAGTAGAATTAATCATGTGTTTATGAATAATATTTTTAAATATTTTTAAATATTTTTATAAAAATCCAAAAGTATGAAAGTAGGAATCATCGGAAGTGGGTCTATGGGAAGTGGGATTGCACAAGTGGCAGCACAAGCTGGGAATGACGTAAAACTCTACGATGCCAACGATGTTGCGATGGCAAAAGCGTTGGACAATATCCGAATGGGTTTGAAAAAGCAGGCAGAAAAAGGTAAAATATCGCTCATTACAGCAGGTAATATTTCCGCAAAAATCAAGGCTACTGACCGCTTGGAGGGCTTGGGCGATTGCGACCTCATCATTGAAGCCATTATTGAAGATTTAGAAATCAAAAAATTGGTTTTTTCAGAGTTGGAAATGTACGTTTCACAAGAATGTATTTTGGCGACGAACACTTCTTCTCTTTCCGTCACGGCCATTGCGGCAGCGTGTAATATGCCTGAACGTCTGGTGGGTATCCATTTTTTTAATCCTGCCACGATTATGCCTTTGGTCGAAATCATTCCCGCTTTGCAGACCCCTCAGTATTTTGTCGAAAAAGCGGTTCAAATCATAGAATCTTGGGGTAAAACCGTTGTTGTGGCGAAGGATACACCGGGATTTATTGTCAACCGCATTGCCCGACCTTATTACAGCGAAGCGTTACGGATTTATGAAGAAGGCATAGCTGATTTTAAAGAGATAGACCAAGCTATGACCGAGGGCGGTTTCCGCATGGGGCCATTTGCGCTGATGGATTTTATAGGTCACGATGTGAACTATGCCGTGACGGAAAGTGTTTGGCGCAACACTTATTTTGAGCCTCGTTACAAGCCGAGTGTCACCCAAAAACGATTGGTAGAAGCAGGATTTTTAGGTAAAAAGACATTGAAAGGTTTTTATGATTACACGGTGTTAAATACTGATAATCAATTAGTTATACCTAACGAAAAAAAGCAATATATTTTCAACCGTATCCTTGTTATGGTGATTAATGAAGCCTACGATGCGCTTCAATTTAACATTGCCACAAAGCAAGATATTGAAACAGCCATGACAAAAGGTGTGAATTATCCAAAAGGTTTATTGGCTTGGGGAGAGGAATTGGGTTTTAAAAATGTGGCTAAAATGATGGATGATTTATACGAAAAATATCGGGAAGAACGCTATCGTTGCTCGCCAATACTGAGGGGGTAATGAATAATGGATACTTGATAATGGATAATACCTTATCCATTATTGACTTTTTTTTCCCATTATTTAAACAATATCCCATTTTTTGCATTAAGTTTGTATCTTTCAGAAGATTCTGAATACATAATATAAATTTTTTGGATTGAATCTTTTGAGAATTAAAAATTTAATATACATAAAACAAATCACGAAGCATTGATTATCAATATTTTAGACGTATAATCGACGGTTTTTGCAATGTTTTTTATAAAAAAATCATGGACTGGAAAGAAGGTAAAGACAGGTTTATACAAGCATGGGGTGCTTTGGGTACTGAGTGGGGCATCAACCGTACGATGGCTCAAATTCATGCTTTGCTTATGGTTTCGCCTTATTCTCTCTCGGCGGAAGACATTACAAAGGAGTTGAAAATTTCGGTTGGTAATGCCAATATGAATATTCGTTCGCTAATGGATTGGGGCTTGGTTTATAAGGAGTTGAAAGCGGGTGAACGTAAAGAGTTTTTCGTTGCTGAAAAAGATATGTGGAAGGTGGTGCGCCAAATCATCATTAACCGTAAGAAACGTGAGCTGGAACCTATGTTGAAAATTTTGGAAGAAATCAGTGACGTTAAGGAAGACAGTGAAGAGGCTGTAGCCTTGATGAAAGCGGTGCATGATATTAAAATGTTTTCATCTAAAGCCGATTCTACCTTAGATATGCTTATAAAAGCTGATTCTAATTGGTTTGTTGGCACTTTTATGAAAATGATAAAATAACAACACATTAAATTCAATTTAAGATAAACCATTGTTGTTCAACATGTTATATATTTTAAATTAAAAGTATTTTACTGTACTGTTTTCAAAAAATATAAAATCATCTCATTAGGGAAATCTTTTTGCAAAAGGTTTCCCTAATTTTATTCTTGAAAGGTATCTTTACCACTTCAAATATTTGAGTCAACTTGACTCGTTAGCATTCACTCTCTACCCTCTCAGTATTTTTTAGTCAAAATCGAAAAAATACTGAGGGGGTAGAGTAGAAAACATAGACCAATGTGTCTTTTGATAATTAGACATAATCATAAAATAATTTAAAACCAACCAATTAATTATGGGTGCACCCACTATTACAGTTGCTGGAAAAAAAGCTACGAGAGATGGCTTTGGCGATGGAATCCTTGAAGTAGGCAGACAAAATCCAAAGGTCATTGCTTTGACAGCCGACCTTCTCGGCTCTTTGAAATTAGATAATTTTGTTAAAGAATTTCCAGAACGGTTTATCCAAATGGGTATCGGTGAAGCCAATATGATTGGCGTTTCAGCTGGCTTGGCGACGACGGGTAAAATTCCTTATGCCACTACTTTCGCTAACTTCGCAACGAGCCGTGTGTATGACCAAATTCGTCAATCCGTTGCCTATTCTCATAAAAACGTCAAGATTTGCGCCTCACATGCGGGTGTTACGTTGGGCGAAGACGGTGCTACCCACCAAATTTTGGAAGATATAGGCATGATGCGTATGCTTCCAGGCATGACCGTTATCAACCCATGTGATTACAATCAAACGAAGCTGGCTACTATCGCTATTGCAGAACACTATGGCCCCGTTTACTTGCGTTTTGGTCGTCCCGCTTGGCCCCAATTTACGGAGGGGTTGCCTTTTGAAATTGGAAAGGCTTTGCTTTTGACAGAAGGAACGGATGTTTCCATTTTTGCAACAGGTCACTTGGTTTGGAATGCCTTGGAGGCTGCAAAAGCCCTCGCTACTGAGGGGATAAGCTGCGAAGTTATAAATATTCATACGATAAAACCTTTGGATACGGCGAGCATTTTGGATTCAGTTTCTAAAACCCGTTGCGTGGTCTCGGCTGAAGAACATCAAAGAGCGGGTGGTTTAGGTAGTGCTATTGCCGAGCTTTTGAGTCAAAAAATGCCCGTGCCACAAGAGTTCGTAGCGGTAAACGACAGCTTTGGGGAGAGTGGCACGCCTGACCAATTGATGGCAAAATATGGCTTAGGTATTATAGATGTCATAAATGCAGTGAAAGCGGTGTTGAAACGTAAGAGGTAAATATTACTTTTGCATCCGTTCAAAACTTTCGGAAAGTTCCTTAACTTTCCGAAAGTTTTTTTGTTTTAAAAAGGAATCTTATTTGAAATAATTTTTTATTTTAAACGTAAAAGATTGATAATCAATGTTTTACGCGGCTTTTGAACATATAATTCATTATTCAAAACTATTTTAAATGCGCCCTATTTTTTTGATTTTCCTATTTATTTTCTTGCAAAACATCATCGTAGAAGCGCAGAGCTTGACGGCGGTGAAGGTAGATAGTATCATCATAGAAGGAAATCGAAAAACCAAACGCCGCTACGTCACCCGTGAACTTACCTTTCAAGAAGGCGACACGATAGCCCTCAGTGCGATGAGTGCTGAGTTGGAAAACAATCGGCTTCGATTGCTCAACACCACGCTCTTTGTGAGTGTGAAAATGAATGTAGTTGAATGGAAAGAGGACAATCATGTGAACATTAAAATTGTGTGTTTAGAAAATTGGTTTTTCTATCCTGTCCCTATTTTTGAATTGGCTGACCGCAATTTCAATGTTTGGTGGACAGAAATGAAGCGAGATTTGCGCCGCACCAACTACGGTTTTCGTTTGACTTACAACAACGCCACTGGCAGACGTGATCCACTCTCCGCTCAGGTGCAAGGTGGTTATACGCCACGCTATTCTATCAATTACTCTCAGCCTTACGTCAATAAAAAACAAAATCTTGGCTTTAATTTTGGCTATTCAAATTCAGTAAATCGGGAAGTAGGCTTCGATACAGACAGTAACAAAATTCAATTTTATAGTAGTAAAGAACTTGTTTTACAGAAGCGTCAAAGTGCTTATTTGGGATTTAGTTACACGCCAGGACTTTTCGCAAGTCATTCATTTTCAATAGGTTACAATGCAAATGAAGTGGATACGGCTATTTCTCAACGGCTAAATAGAGATTATTATTTGGATGGGAAAAACAAGCAGAAATATTTTTATTTCAATTATGGTTCGGGCATTGATAAACGAGATTTTCGCCCTTATCCTCAAAAAGGATATTTGCTGGTTTGGGGTCTGACAAAAAACGGGTTGCTGCCTTCTGATGATGTTAACACTTTGGATATATCGGTTAGAATGGCTCAATACAATAAACTCAGTGCGAAATTTAGCGTTGAAAATATCGTGAAAGTTCGCACGTCTTTAATTCGTGATATTCGCCCGTACACAAATAATAGAGGCTTGGGTTTTGGTGGCGATAATATTAGAGGCTACGAACTTTATGTGGTGGATGGCTACGACTTTGCGTACTCCAAAAATAGTTTGCGCTTTTCTATCATAGACAAAGAGTTTGATTGGACCAGTAAAACAAAGAAAAAATGGCTCAAACCTTGGTTTTTATTACCCATTAAAAGTTACATAACCTTCAATTTTGATGCGGGATATGTCAATAATCCTTATGACAAACGCATAACCAATCCTTTGAATAATCGTGTGATATATGGCGGCGGCGTGGGTATTGACCTTCTTCTATGGAACAATATTTATTACCGCTTTGAATATAGTATGAATCATTTGGGCGAAAAAGGCATCTTTTTTAATTATAGTGCTGGGTTTTAAATTGTCACTTATTTAATGATAAAATTATCGCTTTGCTATCCTGTTTTTGCATGCAATCAAAGTGACCTTTCGGGCATTTTTGATGCCCAATTTTTGAACACGGGCGACAGCTTAACCCTTTAACTTCAAAATTTTCGACCTCATTGGAGTAAGCCGTCATTCCAAATTCAGGAATTGTATTTCCCCAAACAGAAATGATTTTTTTATCAAAAGCCGCCGCAATGTGCATCAGACCCGTGTCATGCGTAATCACCTTATGCGCTTGCTTAACAGCGGATGCAGATTGATTCAGATTTAACATACCACAAAAATTGAATACATAATGCGTTGATTTCATAGCAATTGCATCGCCATTTGCTTTGTCTTCTTTTCCACCCAAAAGCAAAACGGGTAAATTTAGACCATTGCATATCTCTACTATTTTATCCACGGAAAGGCGTTTAGTGGCATGAGCAGCCCCAATGACAAAAGCTAAATAAGGCAGTTTGTTTTCACTTTTTTGGTCAAAATACTGAGGGGGTAGCTCACGAGTAAAATTTTCTCTTAAAAACTTAGCAACATCTATTTCATCCTCTTTTGGGATAAAATAATCTAAGCCTTGCCTGTCATTTACTACACCTAAATCTCTGACAGTATCTAAATATCTATCAACAATATGATTATGAGGTAGTCGATTAATTTTGAGATTTACCATCAACCATTTTTCAAAATTAAGTTTATCAAAACTGTAAGACTTAACTCCAAGCGCATTTTTTACTTGCCAACTCCTTAAATTATTGTGCAAATCAATGACATAATCATAACGCTCTGAGGTCAACGACTTGATAATTTCAGATATTTTTTTTTCAATACTAAAAACACGGTCAATATTCGGGTTGTTTAGTAGAATTTTTTCAAACCCTCGTTTCGTCAAAAAATGCACCTCTGCACCCAATTGTTTCTTCAAGCAACGCACAACAGGCGTTGTCAAAACAATATCTCCAATGGAACTGAAGCGAATGACAAGGATTTTTTTAGACATTTTTTATCCGTAGCTCGTTGAAAAAATAAACCTAATGTTGCCAAAGTATAAAAAAATCTTTGATTTTTTTTGATTTTTTTTAGAAAAATTGCTATTTCTGGTTTAACTCATTAACCCAAATCCTCCTCATTCAACAAAGATAAAACTTCATCATCTTCATTCGACAACAAATTTTTAGGCAATCTTTTACTCGCTTTGGCACCCAATTCTCTGATTTTTTCAGCCCGTCCAATGAGTGTGTCACCGAATTTTCGAGAGTCGGTTAGCTTATTCATCGCATCGTCGTAGGCACTATGGGCGGACTCTAAGCGAGAACCAATTTGTTTCAAATCGTCCACAAAACCGACGAATTTATCGTACAACAATCCGCTCTGACGGGCAATTTCTAAAACATTACGTTTCTGATTTTCTTGTTTCCAAATAAAACTCACGGTGCGCATCGTGGCGAGCAAAGTTGAGGCGGTTACGATGACTACATTACGCTCCAAGGCATCCGTAAAAAGGGTCGTATCTTCTTGCAAAGCAAGAGCAAAAGCAGGTTCGATTGGCACGAACATCAAGACATAATCGGGCGAATTTATTTGGTATAAACCTTCATAATTTTTGTCGCTCAAACCCTTCACGTGGTTGCG
>JAYTMW010000376.1:0-5141 GCA_043728105.1 Saprospiraceae bacterium
ACGGTGCGCTGCACCTTTGGGAAATTTTTTCGTAGATTTTGCTACAAATATTGCGGTGCGCTGCACCTTGAAATTTTTTTCTAAGAAAGCCGTGTTCAAACCATTTAGTCCTTTTTTTAGTACGCCTTTTATGCGCAGCATAAAACAGTGAGTAAATACATCGAATGAGAACTACGCCCTTCGCATAAACGTCGTGCTTGAAAGTTTTTTCTTTCGGATTGAAGTAATTTTATCAAATAAAAATTTTTTCAAAATTTTTATTTGATAAAATTACTTCAATCCATTTAGTCCTTTTTTTAAGTACGCCTTTTAGCGAAGCTAAAACAGTGAGTAAATACATTAAATGGGAACTACACCCTTCATAAATCATCATTCATTCTATGCCGCTACAAAACAGAGTAAATCCATTCAGTATTATCACATCCACGCCTGAGCGGGGTGCGTGGACGGGTAATAGAGGGGTTATCCACAATGATAGTA
Source organism: Saprospiraceae bacterium (assembly GCA_043728105.1). GTDB lineage: Bacteria > Bacteroidota > Bacteroidia > Chitinophagales > Saprospiraceae > JAAFJT01. Next base: position 481 of record JAYTMW010000376.1, read on the forward strand.
AAGAAATTGTTAGGAACTATGCTGTAAAGTATTGGATAACGTGTGTTTTGGACTATAAAGGCAAACGCCGAGAAGTTATGACTCCCAAACGATGGACGGAACTATTTTTCTTGGATGAAGCCACGGCATTTGCGGCGGGACATCGCCCATGCGGTTTTTGTCGGCATGGTGATTTCAAGCGGTTTAAAAATCTTTGGATGGCGGCAAATGGTGCGCAATATGGCTTAGATGGCAACGTGAAAATGGATATAATTGATGCTATCATTCACCAAGAACGGTTGGATGAAAACGGATTTCAAAAGACTTTTAAGGCTGTTTTAGCAACATTACCCGATGGTGTTTTCGTTGCTTTTGATGATTTGTCCAATGCCTATTTATGGTATAATCAAAAATTATTTGAATGGTCTTTTAAGGGTTACACGGAAGTGAAATCTTTTGAAAAAAACCAAGAAATTTTGGTCTTGACACCCCGCAGCTTTGTCAATGTTTTTAAGGCGGGGTATCTTCCGCAAATACATTTATTAGGATATTGAATTTCGTAAAGTATTGATTATTAATTTTTTATAAATTAAAAGTAAAATACATAAATGGCGAGATAAAATTAATTTTGTCCCGTCACTCCTACGAAATTAAATCAAAAAGCCGACTTGATGAATCAAGTCGGCTTTGAATATTACGACACTTAATTTTTTAAGAAATTTTATCAACAGCATCTAAGGCAGCGTTCACATTAGCTGCAATTTCGCTTATTTCAGTTGAGCCATTTTCTACTTTTGGTGCTTCTGCAACCACCGTTTTTACCTCTGATACTGAGGGGGTAGCTTCAACCACTTTCACTATTTCGGCCACAGGCGTTTCAACACTTGCATCGGCGACAACAGGCGTTTCAATAGCTTCAACATTAGGTGTTACAATAGCGGGAACAACGGGTTTAGCAACCGCTGCCACTTCAGATTTAACGTGCTCTTTTGGAGTCTCAGACGCTTTACGTTCTTCTTTTTCTTTCACTCTTGTAAGCTTGCTTTCAACCTCATTTTTAGTTGCCAACATTTCAGCTAATTTCACTTCTTTAGATTTCACACGTTCCAAAATCATGTTAATTTTCGCTTGGCGCAATTGCGCTTCAAGTTGCCCGTGAGAGGAATCAACCCGCTTTTGTTGAAAATTCAAATCTTCTTTATCTCGTCTGATATTTTCTTTCATTTTTTCGATGGCACTATCCAAACCATCGTTGCGGCGACTCAAACGCTCAGAACTTGTTCCGTCTTGATTGTTGAATTGCGGGTTGGTATTGTTGTTGCCAAACTTTTTTTCTTTCACGTTTTTGAACATTGTGTCCATCCGATTCCATACTTCGTTGGAATGGTCACGGGTCAATTTTTGACCTTTGAAATCGGCTTGTGTTTTCTTAAGATCTTCAAAAATTTCTGGGAAACGTTGGATGCCGTTTTCGATTTTTTTCTCAATTTCGTCCAATACTTCATTGAACTTAGCATATATTGATTTAGAATTTTCTTCAAATTCAGTAGATAAAGCACTCTTTTTTTGCTTTAATTCTTCAAAAAGATTATTTGTGGTGTCTCTGAGAACATCAGCGTGTTCTCTGAAAAGGTTTCGATCACGCACTTGGTCTTGCACTTTGCCCCAAAAACCTTTTAAAGATTCAAAAACCTCACCGCTAAAATGCGCCAATTGTCCCACCTTATCTTCAAGGTCAGCCAATTCAGATTTATAATTTTCGTGAAGTTTTGTAGAAAGCACGATGAAATGCCATTCTGTTTGAGCCCTTTGAATAAGGTCACCTCTTTCGACTTTCAAGTCTTCGGGAAGGATGCTTTCGGTGATAGATAAGTCAGTTTCGAGTAGATTTCCGCCTTCAAGAACCGCTTCATCTTCTTTGTTATTGCGCCAATCATTCATCAATTTGTTTGAGAATTCGGGCGTAGCCAAGGATTCAGGAAAAGTGTAAGCTCTTACTTTGTTTTCGGCTGCAAGGAGTTGTAATGCAATTAACACACGCTCATCTTGTGCGTTTGTACCCCAGAGAACAATTTTTGTCTTCATGTAACTAAACAGTTTAATTCTAAATGATACTTCTAAAATGTTTTAAATCAATGATATACAGTTGTGTAAAAAATCTTATGCTTGTTGTATTTGCTCTTAAATCTGCATGAAGGTTACCCCCTCAGTATTTTGCTTCTTTTTACTCTCTAAAATAATATTGAAGAAAGCAACGCAAAGTTAATACGCTTTTTTGGAATGGTCAAAGATTTAAATGTTATATTAAAAATTATACCAAAGTAATGTTTGATAGTAAGAAACAGAAAAATAGTATAATAAATCTTTTAGCCTCTCCTTTTTAAACCATAAACGTATTACGTTAAAATAGAACTAAGGAATGAAACAGAAATAATTCTCCTAAATGGAGGACTTTATTTCTGTTTCATTCCTAATGTCAATTTGGCATAAAAAAAAGAGGTAGTGCATCGCACCACCTCCAGCCCTAACCAAATAAAACCAAATTATAAATTTATCTTATGATGACGATTTTTCGTCTCTCAATTTTCAAATTAAGTATAAAAAATCAACTCAAAATAACTTTGTGTCGTTTTTACACTTACAAAATTGAGTATTTTTTTGGAATCAACCTAATTTTCATTTTATTTTTACAATACGGTTACCTTTTAAAGGCAGTTTTTCTGTTGAAAATGGAAAATACTGAGGGGGTTGGCTTTTTGTATTGAGAATATAAAATAGGTGTATTTTACGAATAAAGTATAATATTTTGAAAATGATGAAATGATAAAATTAAAGTTGGGTTTAAGAAAAGATGAAGTTTGGTGACTTTTGGCTATTTTTGACTGAATAATAGGGCTCATTTAAGTTTGATTATCATTCTTTTTCTAAGATTCCTTATCTAAAATCCCAACATATCTTTCATTGAAAAAATACCTTTTTTACCCACTAACCATTCGGCGGCAACTACCGCACCCGTTGCGAAACCCTCACGAGAGTGCGCCGTATGCGTGATTTCGATGGAGTCAATGGGAGAGTCATACGTTATTATATGTGTGCCAGGAGCTGGGTCAATACGTTTGGCTGTAATATTTATTTCTTTCTCGCTAACCGCTTCCATGTTTTCAGAATTACTAACCCATTTAGTTTTTCTTTCAATATTTTCGATAATTCCTTGTGCCAGTGTGATGGCTGTGCCACTTGGAGCGTCCAATTTTTGAGTATGGTGAATCTCTTCCATTTTCACGTCGTACATATCGTAGTTATTCATCATGGAAGCCAAAAGACGGTTAATTTCAAAGAAAATATTCACGCCAATGCTATAATTTGAAGCATAAAAAAAAGTGCCGTGGGTTTTTGAACACTCAGTCACCACTTCATTAAACTTTTCTAACCATCCCGTAGTGCCACACACAACAGGCACACCTTGTTCAAAACATTTCAAAATATTATTGATCGCAGATTCAGGTCGAGTAAATTCAATCGCTACATCTGCTTCATGTAAGCGATTAAAATCTTCGGGATTGTTGACATCCAATCTTAAAACGACTTCATGACCTCTTTTCAACGCTGTTTGTTCAAGTGTTTTTCCCATTTTTCCGTAACCAATGAGGGCAATTTTCATAGAGCAAGATTTAATAAACTGTTAACAATAAATAAATTTTGTGACATACTAATGACACTGCGTCTGAATGTTAGTTCGTTTAAAAATGAACTAACACGATCGGGACCCTTTGCCTTCATGGCATTGGGTTTTTTTGTTTTAATGTACTATTTATGAATGTTTTTTTTTGCAATTGTTTAAAATTGAATAAGTTTGCCAAAAGTAAATAAATTCGTCAAATGGACTTATGTTTTAGGAGCAGAAGTGGCATCAAACCAAAAAAAATATGAATATTAGAAAGTATTTAGCGGAGTTTATAGGAACTTTTTTCCTTGTTTTGACGGTGTGTATGATTACTTTCTCAAAGGTTTCAGCTGATTTACAGCCTTTCGCCATCGGTGCTACCTTACTGGCGTTGATATATTCCTTGGGTCATATTTCAGGTGCTCAATTTAATCCTGCGGTGTCCGTAGCGTTTTATTTGAGAGGCAAAATAAACGCAAAAGATTTGGGTTTTTACGTAATTGCCCAAATTTTGGGTGCTATTGTGGCCGCTTTTACGGTTCAATTACTCGTTTCGGGCAAACCGCCTGTGCCTCCTTTTAGTGCACCCCCTCAGTATTTTGCGATTGGGCAAGCTGTTTTAGCTGAAATAATAGGGACATTTGCAATGGTTTTTGTCATCTTAAATGTGGCTACGGCCAAGGCATTAGAAGGGAATAGTTTCTATGGGTTGGCCATCGCTTTTGTGGTTGCGGGCATGATTTATACGCTTGGAAGCGTGAGTGGCAGCGTTTTTAACCCTGCTGTTGAAGTGGCTTTGTGTGTGGTACATTTGTCAAATTGGGCTATGATTTGGATTTATATGGTCGGAACATTTGGCGGTGCAACATTGGCAGCGTTTGTGTATCGTTTTATCAGCAACGAGGAGTAATTATAAACAATTTAAGGAACGTGAAATAAATAAAAGCGCATATTAGGCTGCAATTCTGTAACTGAGTTTTGGTATTATAGGGTGTCGTTGAATTCTTTTTTCATCGAC
>JAYTMW010000377.1:0-2212 GCA_043728105.1 Saprospiraceae bacterium
TCTCCGATGAATTGAATATCATCAAACGTATCTAATAGCCTGTTTTTCAAGTAGTTACGTATGCCTATAATTTCATCTTGACGATCATACATATCCTCATACGCCATTTTTAATGCCAATGCCAAGCCGATAATACCAGATGTATTTTCAGTGCCGCCGCGCATATTGCGCTCCTGCGAGCCACCATCAATAAACGGATGGAGCGTCACATTGCTGTTGATATAAACAAAGCCCACACCCTTAGGTCCATGAAATTTATGCGCTGCCCCCGTCAAAAAATGAATCTTCGTTTTCTGAACATCTATTGGAAAATAGCCCATCGTTTGAACGGTATCGCTATGGAAAAAAGCATTGTATTCTTCGCATATTTTTGATACTGCATCGAGGTCAATCATCGTCCCGATTTCATTATTGGAATGCATCAAAGAGACCAATATTTTGCCGTTTGACTGAGGGGGTGTTGTATCTGAAACATCGCTATTTTTCGACAATAATGCTCTCAAATTTTCTAAATTAATGCGCCCTTTTTCATCAATTTCTACAAAATCTACTTGAATATCGGTCGTTTTTTTAAGCGATTCTAATGTATGCAATACACAATGATGCTCAATTAGGGAGGTAATAATACGCCTTACACCCAAGTCTCGTACGGCATTTTTCAGCACCATATTATTGGATTCAGTACCGCCTGAAGTGAAAAATATCTCGCCGATACCTGCTTGGATACACTTTGCCACTGTCTTACGCGCGTCCTCAATGGCAGTGCGGACAGCTCGTCCGTCGGCATGAATGCTGGAAGGATTGCCATATAGTGTGCGCATGGCGTGGCTCATCGCTTCGATGACTTCGGGGGCGATGGGCGTGGTGGCGGCGTTGTCGAAATAGACTCTCATATTATTCTGTAGCGCGGAACTCCTTTTCCGCATTTATAGCATTTTCATGGTTGTGTAATAAGTCAAAAATTTAAAAATTTAAAGCCAAATTAAATTTTGAATTTAGCTCAACTTGCAGCAAGTTTAAAACTTGCTGCAAGTTAATGTACAAAAAAACAAATAAAATTTTGCGCTGAATTATTTAAAATAATTCGCAATACGGCAAAATTAAACAATTATAAGCTAAAACAGTTTCAAATGCTTAAAATACTGAGGGGGTGCAGTGTCAATCGACAAGCACCCCCTCAGTATTTTTAATTCTAAACACGACTAATGAAAGATTATCAACTCAATTTTCGTCTCTGGAAGCATTTAGAATTTCATAAATGTCGCGATTAATTTTTTGAATTAAGTTATTGGCAATCACTTCAGATGTGCTTTCTGCATACACGCGTATGATAGGCTCAGTGTTCGATTTCCGCATGTGAATCCAATTGCCATCCGTAAATTCTATTTTCAAACCATCAACCCGACTGCGTGAGCAATCTTTCATCGGTTTGTATTTATCTTCCAATTGATTTAACAAAGTATCAACGTTTACGCCTTGCGGCAAATCTAATTTCTTTTTGGAAATAGTATATTCAGGATATTTTTTCTTTAAAAATGAAATAGGTTTGCCAAATTTAGCTAATGCAGTGAGCATTATGGCAACCCCCACCATCGCATCGCGTCCGTAATGCAAGGCTGGATAAATAACGCCGCCATTGCCTTCTCCGCCAATAATAGCATTTATCTCCTTCATTTTAGTCACCACATTTACTTCCCCAACTGCCGCCGCTTCGTAGCGATGACCATATTTCTCAGTTATATCGCGTAATGCTTTTGTTGATGAAAGATTAGAAACCGTATTGCCCGGTGTATGTTGAAGCACATAATCAGCCACTGCTACGAGAGTATATTCTTCGCCGAACATTTCACCGTCTTCGCAAACGAAAGCCAATCTGTCCACATCAGGATCAACTGAAATGCCAAGATGCGCTTTTTTATTCAAAACTTCTCTCGAAAGTTGATACAAATTTTCAGGAAGCGGCTCTGGATTGTGAGCAAAATTGCCATTCACTTCGCCATTAATCAAAATAACTTCGCAGCCCATTTGCTCCAACAACGGCACGATAGAAATAGCGCCCGTTGAATTGACAGCATCTACAACAACACGATAATTTTTTAACTTAACTGATTCTATATCAACTATTTGTAAATCAAAAATCTTATCAATGTGTTTTTGAATATAGGTGTCGTTTTGACTATATTTACCCAAATCATCTACATCTGAATAAATT
>JAYTMW010000378.1:0-3807 GCA_043728105.1 Saprospiraceae bacterium
TTCTATTTCCTTTACTCTGCGTTTAATTCTTTTTAAATAATCTATTATTTCTCAAAAAATTTGTCTTGATTAAAGAAAATATAAAGACTAATTTGGGTATGTTATTTTTTGTTTAACGCCTTATTTTTTCGGATTGATTTAATTTTTTTAGTCCTTTTCAATCTTAGGAATGAAACAAACCATAAAAATCATTTAAATCCAAGATTCTTAGTAACATCCGTGTTTTTCAACGCATCCAAAGTTTCATTGCTGAGTTTAAAATCTGTTACCAAAACTCGATTTCTTGAACCTACAAAACCCAAACTACCACCCGCATTTGTATAATTCAAAATGGTTTGAGAACCTGTTATGCCGCTGTTGCTGTTGAAACGTTTTCTGTAATCAATAAACTCTTGACCACCAATTAACACTTCAATATCAACACTTTTTATGGTTCGGCTGATGCCCGTAACGATGGGAACATTGTTGCCCAGATAGTCGTAAAATTCTTTGGCTCTCCTTTGAAACGTAATATTTGGGTCAAATGAAGTCGCTCCGATTCGACCACGATTGTCAATAAAATCGAAAGCCCAAACGTATTTTTTAACTTGGGTTGCCCCGTTCAACGTTTCGTCGATGTTTAAAATGATATTGGCTTCATAAACACGCCCTTTCTGCTCATTATCATCCGCTTCAATACTGAGTGAAAATTGATTATCGGGTCTAAAAAACAATGTTTTATTAACGGTTGTCAAGCTATAACTACCCACAATTTGGGTCAATTCTTTCGCAATCGTTTTGCCTTGTCTGATGACTTCTATGCGCCAATCTTCATCCGCTTTCATGTTCAACAAAGCTGTTTTGATTTTATAAACCTTGTTGGGGGCTTTTGCAAAAATACCGTCTTTGCGGGGATACCCCTCAGTATTTCCGTCCACTTGCGTCAAATCAAAGCGTTCATTGCCTTTTATACGCACCATAGATACTTTTGCGTCTGTATAATACAGCGAATCTGGAATTTGAGCCACTTCAAAAGCATTACGGGTTGGATCGGAAAACGCTCTTTCTACACGTATATATGTAGCCGTATCTTTTTGAGATAAAATGGCATAAACCACGGGAATATCTTTCGCCCCTTCAATAGTCACCAATTCATTGTTACAGGACAATGCGAGCGCACTCGCCAAAAGCAAAACCAAAGGATAAATTTGTCTATTTTTCATGGTGCAAATCTACGTTTTTAGTTCAAAGAGCAAAAAAAATTAACGAAAACAAAAAAATACTGAGGGGGCCTCTTTTAGTTTCAATTAATAACAATAACTTTCGACGAATTTTGGGAATTTGTGATTTGGTGATTGGTGATTATAAAATTACTCAATTACCGAATAACTCAATCACCTAATAACTCAATCACCTAATAATTCATATATGTCTGTACACAAAGAAGTTAAGCGCATTACGACGCACATTTTACAAAGCATGAAAACCGAGGGCGAAAAAATTGCCATGCTCACGGCTTACGATTTTTCGATGGCTCGCATCGTGGATGAAGCGAATATTGACATCATTCTCGTCGGCGATTCAGCGAGCAACGTCATGGCGGGTCACGAAACGACCTTGCCTATCACGCTCGACCAAATGATTTATCACGCAGCATCGGTTGTGCGGGCGGTGAAACGTGCTTTGGTGGTCGTTGATTTGCCATTTGGTTCGTATCAAGGCAATTCAAAGTTAGCATTGGAGTCGGCTGTGCGCATCATGAAAGAGGCAGAAGCCCACGCCGTGAAACTTGAAGGTGGTGCGGAGGTTCAAGAATCCATCAAGCGTATTTTGTCAGCTGGCATCCCTGTCATGGGTCATTTGGGTCTTGTGCCACAAAGTATTTATAAGTTTGGTACGTACGCTGTGCGGGCAAAAGAGGAAGTGGAAGCGGAGACTTTGCGTACTGACGCTTTGCTTTTACAAGAGTTGGGTTGCTTCGGGTTGGTGCTTGAAAAAATTCCTGCTACTTTGGCGAAGGAAGTTTCCGAAAGCTTACACATACCCACGATAGGCATTGGCGCAGGCATGAATTGCGACGGTCAAGTTTTGGTAATTCACGACATGTTGGGCATCAATAAAGAGTTTCAACCCCGCTTTCTTCGTCGTTATCATAATCTGTTTGATGAAATGAAGGGTGCCGTTGAGCAATACATCACGGATGTGAAAGCAAAGGATTTTCCGAACGAAAAAGAGCAATATTGAATTAATTGAGATTGTAATTGACGTATTAACTTGCGTCAAGTTTACCCCCACAGTATTTTGAAAAAATATTTTTTATTGCTGTTTTTTTTATCATAAAACATTGATTTACAATTAATTAAACATAATTTATATTTATCATAAAATGAAAATAAATCTCAGCGAAATCCCAACTCGTTCACCTAAGCATTTTGAAAAAGAAGAAATCAAAAAGTGGACAGTTGATATTTTAGAAAAAATAGGCGACCTGCAAAATACGCTTTATGCGGAACGCAAACACAGTGTTTTGCTCATTTTACAGGGCATGGATGGCTCTGGAAAAGACGGTATAACGCGTGCTTTATTTTCTTCTTGTAGCCCCGTAGGTGTTGAAGTGAATGCGTTCAAAAAACCCACAGAAGAAGAATTTGCGCACGATTTTCTTTGGCGTGTGAATAAACATACACCCGAAAAAGGCATGATTCAAGTGTTCAATCGCTCGCATTATGAAGATATTTTGATTCAATATGTGCATGGTTGGATTGATGATGAAAAGCGTGAAAAACGCATGAACGCCATCAACGTTTTTGAAGAAAATTTACAAAATGATGCCAACACAACAGTTATTAAATTTTATTTGCATATTTCGCCCGAAGAGCAATTGCAAAAACTAACTGAGCGCACTGAAAATCCAAAAAAGTTTTGGAAACACAACGATGGCGATTGGGAAGAACGCAAATTGTGGGACAAATACATAAAAGCCTACGAATATGCCATGACCGAAAGCACTGTTCCTTGGCACATCATCCCTTGCGATCAAGAATGGTATCGGGACTATGTGGCAGCGAAGTTTTTCTTAGAAATTTTGGAAGGATTGAAGATGAAATTGCCCCCTTTGGTGTCGGAAATGTTTAAAAAGTGAGCCTTTTGTAGCGGCTAATTTATCCTTTGAAACGAGTTAAGTATAATAAATAAGTCATTTTTTTCGCAACACACAGGCACATAAGTCACATAGTTTAAGATAAAATCTTGATTATCAATGAGTTACATAAATCTATGTGTCATATCTGCCTATGTGTTTATTATCAAATAATTATGTCTTTGAACTTACCTTGTTGAATCTTTAATAATCAACTCGGTAGGTAAAATCAAATACTCATGCGCTTGTTCACTAAACTTATTATCAATTCTTTTTATCAAATGTTGCGCCGCCATTTTTCCCAAAGTATAACCATCATGATGTAAATAACTGACTTGAGGGTCAAGAATTTGAGGTAAATAGCCATCACTGATGCCTAAAACGGCGCATTTTTCTGGAATTGGTACTTTCATTTTTTTAAGCGAAGCAATGACTCCCGCAATGATTTCGTCACTCATGGCGAAAATGCCGTCAGGTTTCTCCGTTTCAAAATGCTCATCTACGCAGCGCCATGCACTGAAAGTATCGTCCACAAATTTCGCATCACCTCTCACATTTTGCGCTTTATGGTTTTCGATTACATTAAAAAAACCTTTCATTCTTTTAGTCGTAATCATTAAATTAGCGTTGCCAAAAAGCCCTAAAATATTTTTACAACCCGTATTTATGAGGTATTCTGTACAAATTTC
>JAYTMW010000379.1:0-6953 GCA_043728105.1 Saprospiraceae bacterium
CATGCTTTCAGCTTGATGAAGCCAAAGGCATCATATTTTCATTATTTTTCGATAAAAAAAACCTCGCAAGGCTGTCTTGCGAGGTTTTTTTTATCCAAAAAATATCAAATTATATTTTATGATTTTTTAGTTAAGCGTTGGGTTGTCAACACTTTACTGTCTTTTCCAATCAATTGAATGACGTATAAGCCGTTTGGTAAATCGCCTATTTCGTAGCGTTCTCCTTTTTCGACTTCAAAAACACGCATTTTACGACCAACTAAATTAAAAACATAAATATTTTTAACCGTCTCTTCATGGTTCACCGAGATAAACTCGGTGGCAGGATTTGGATAGACCGAAAATGTCGGACGAGCCAAATCATTGCGCTTTTCTACTTGTGCAGAAAGCATTGAACTTGCGAAAATAATGAGGGCAATGGATAGTATATATTTTTTCATCGGCACTATAAGTTGAATAAATTAAAAATGGTTTTTGTGAAAATTTTCTTTCAGACTGCAATTTAAAGATTTTTTTGGCGTTAAGCAAGCCGCCCGTAGATACTTTAATGCTTTCTTAACAAAAATCTATTGCACTTATATTGATTTACGTATCATATTATAAAAAGGTTGTTACTTAACTCGTTAATTAACAATTATTTATGAAAACATATTTTTAAAATGTTTTATAAAACAATGCTTAAAATACAAGGGTGTTAAAAATCGAAATTTAACATATAAAAGAGGCCCCTCAGTCATGCTTTCAGCTTGATGAAGCCAAAGGCATCATATTTTTCTATTAAAATTCAATTTTAGTGCCTTCAACTATGCCATATCTATCTGAAAAACCTGCGTTCACTTCCACTACATATTGGGCGGGTTTTAAGGAAGGCAATGATTGGTCGCTCTGTACGGCGGCATTTTTTTGAATGCTTACTACTTCCTTTTTTTCATTTACGTAAATTATGTCCAAAGAGATGTAGGTATTGTGCATCCAAAAGGCTTGTGGGGCAGGTTTTTCAAAGAGAAACAACATGCCTTGAAACTCGCCCATGCGGGTACGATACATTAAGCCTTGATTGCGTTCAGCATCTTTATCAACTATTTCGATGTCAATTTTAGCTATTTCTTTGCCGTTTTTATCTATAAATTTCAGATCACCTTCGTCCAAAAAAGGTGGTTCGGCGGGTTTTGAAACGACTGTTTCAGAAGTTGGTTTTGGCTCGTTTTTGCAAGCGGTTGCGAGTAGGATTATGCCTGTGAATAGGCTGCATTTTATGATATTGAATGTGGTCATTTTAGGTTGTTTTAGTTTTTAAATAATTGAATTTAACGCAAAGGGGCCCCTCAGTATTTTGGCTTTTTTTTGGTAAAAATGGTGGTAATAACTTGACGCAAGTTTCAAACTTGCGTCAAGTTGTGCAAATAGTCAAATTGCTAAATTACGTTTTTATTATTTTTATAAACAATTGATAATCATCATTTTACAAAACAGGATGATTGGTCGGCGAACCTACGAATGTTTCAACAGGCATAACGTCAAAATCATGAAAACGACCTAAATCCAAGACGGCTTTACCCGATGTATTGGTATCCAATATCTTCACGAATTTTCCACCCCAAACCATTTCATCCAACAAATAAGATTGCCGAGAATGGATGTTTACGCCCAACGTTTCGTCGTAGCCTGTGATTAAAATCATCAATTCGGGTTGTCCTTCTTTGATGTCCTCCCAAGTCAAACCAAACAAGGGACTTTCTTCATTGATGGGATGCACGACCGTCCAACTTGACGGAAAAAAAATGACAAAATCACGCTCCAAATGTAGCGGCGTGTAAAATTTTCTGACGCTCACACCTTGCTCATCTTGCTCCATGATAGCCAATGTGATTTGCACTTTCATATTCATGATGCTCGTGCTAAACCGATTAGCGACTCGAAACATCAAAGCTATGCCGTTAAAATAGGGCGCAAAAATGGCGTTGTTGCTGTATAAAATGGGTGCTTTTGGCTTCGCAAAACGAGCATAAAGTAAGCCCGTAATGACGGCAAAACTCATCAAACCGACCAACGCCTCCAATGAAGCAATACTACTCGCCATTGGCCCAATTGGGTTGATGCGCCCGTAACCCACGGTGGTGAGCGTTTGGGCAGAAAAGAAATAAACTTCCATAAATTTCTCCCAACCGTTGGTATAAATCAAACCTGTCAAATGCGTACTGCACGCACCAAAATAGAGACCTGTAAAAACGAGATTCATAAAAGAATACCAAACCAAAACCATCAGCAAGAATTGCCCCCATGAGCAAGTGCTTAGGAAATGATAGAAATTGAAGGTCTCATACCACTTCACGCCTTTTTGGGTGAAATTGTATGAACCGTCTCGATTCATCAAACGGGCTTGCGTGTTGTCGGTTTTGCCAAAACCTACTTCTTTGCTTTCTTGGTGCCTTCGGAGGCTAAATCTTGAATTATTTGCCATTTTTCTTTATTTTTAGAAGCTCAAACTTCTAAACATTTATCGAATAAACTTGTTTTTTGTCTGAATAAATTTGTATGTCAAAAGAAGCTCGTTACATTTACATTCAAAATTAATGTTATTATTCTAAGTGACTGATTAACAACATCTTATAAATTTATTTTTTAATAATTTTTAAATAAAAAAATTTTATACAATGAAAAAACTATTCGCACCCCTCAGTATTTTAGCGATTTTGGCATTTGTTACAGTGTCAAACGCTCAAATTGAAATGCCACAACCAAGTCCTGGGGCTTCATTGACTCAAAAAGTCGGTATGGCAGAAATCAAAATCGAGTACAGCCGTCCTTCAATGAAAGGTCGCAAAATAATGGGTGAAGTTGTTCCTTTTGGTGAGCCTTGGCGCACAGGGGCAAACTCACCAACAAAATTTACGACTTCGGATTCTATCACAATCGGTGGTAAAGGTTTGGCGAAAGGTACTTATGTTGTTTTGACTCGCCCCGGCAAAGATTCGTGGGAGGTTATTTTCAACAAAAACCCTGCGGCAAGTGCTTTCAACTACACGCCTGAAATTCAAAAAGATGATGTGGTGAAAGTAATGAGTAAACCAATGACTTTGCCTATGAGCATCGAAAATTTTACGTTTAATATTGGCAACATCACGGCAAACTCTGCCAACATCGAAATGATGTGGGAGAATACTTACGTGACAGTTCCTTTCACAAACGATGTGGATGGTAAGGTAATGGCTCAAATCAAAGCAAAATTGGACGGCCCATCGCAGAACGACTATTATGCTATGTCTCAATTCTATTTTGACAATGGCAAAGGCAATGCAGAAGCTCTTGACTTCGTCAACAAAGCAGTTGCAAAAGGTGAGCGTTTTTGGATGTTGCGTCACAAGTCATTGGTTCAAGCTAAAATGGGTGACAAAGCGGGTGCAATCGCTACCGCAAAACGCTCAATGGAATTGGCGAAAAATGAAAAAAATATGGACTACGTGCGCATGAACGAGAAGTCAATCGCCGAGTGGACTAAAATGTAATTTTGTGTATTGAGTAATGCGTATTGCGCATCACGAATCAAAAAGTCACAAGCGTAAAAAGCGTCTTGTGACTTTTTTTTGTTAATTTTTAAGTTAAAGTTTTTCATAATACCCTAATTAACATTGTTTGGCATTGAATATGATTGATATAGTTACTTTGAGTTTCAATGCCGTCAAAAGGCTTAACTCAAATACACAAAACTCATTTTTATTTCTATAATCCACGAACAATCCAAAGCCTTTTATCATCATGAAATTTGTTAAATTTTTATGCCTCTTTATTATCTTATGGAGTGCAATTGACGCAAAAGCGACGAATCCGAGTGATTCACTGAATCTTGATAATTTTCTGACATCTAAAAATATTAAAGCTGAAAAAACCCGTGAAGGCATTTTTTTCAACGTTGAAACCGAAGGCACAGGCGCAATGCCGAGACAAGGTGATTACGTAAAATTGACCTACGTTGGTAAATTATTGGACGGCAAAACCTTTGACGAATCTCCTAAAAATGATGCTTTTGTGTTTCAAGTGGGCTATCGTCAAGTGATTCAAGGTTGGGATATTGTGATTCCGAAATTGAAAGTTGGTTCAAAAGCGACTTTATATATTCCCGCTGAATATGGTTATGGCAATAGCGGCATTGGCACGGTGATTCCGTCAAATGCGTCGTTGGTTTATGAGATTGACATTAAAGAAATTTTGAGCGCAAAGGCGTATGACGCTTACATGCACGAGCTTGAAGACAAAGAACGCCGTGAGTTTCAGAAAAAAGTGGCGGAGCAATTTGAGAAAGACAAAAAGTTGATTCAAGAATATGCTGTGGCGCACAAACAAAAAATTCAACGCCTTCCAAGTGGCATGAGTTTTTTGATGACGAAGAATCCGAAAGGTGAAAAAATAAAGGAAGGCAAAACTGTAACCATTCATTATGACGGTTATTTTTTAGACGATAAAAGTTTTGATTCTACAAAAGATAAAACAGCTTTTACGTTCCAAGCAGGCGAAGGCAAAGTGATTGAAGGCATGGAAGAAGGTTTGATGCAGTTCACAAAAGGCAGCGAAGGTTTGCTTTTTATTCCCTCAAAAATGGCTTATGGTGGAACACCTTTGGAAGACGATAAAGTAAAAATACCAGCCCATTCAATCTTGATTTTTAAGATTCAAGTGGTGGATGTGAAATAATTGAATGAAGTAATATACTAATTAAATTTTACCTAAAACACTGATAATCAATACATTACAAACGAGTAAACCAATATTTTTGCAGGTTTCTAAACACTCTAAAATCTAAGTCCGTTTGCATAAAGGGATTTTAATTTTATACCCAATGAAAGAGGGGGCATTTTCCGATAACGAAAAGAGCCCCCTCAGTATTTTTATGACTTTATAGCCTTTACACGGATTTAGGAACTTAAAGGATTTAAAGGATTTAAAGGATTTTTTGATGTTTTAAAAAAATCCTTAAATCTTTTCAATTCTTAAATCTGTGTAAAATTTGTAATCATTATTGCGGAGGATTGGCGTTTCCGTTGTTCCCATTGTTGTTTTCGGGTACTTCATAAATGTCCGTTTTTGTCTCTTTTTGCTTTGTTCGGCTGCGCTCCATATCGTCCATAACCTCATTTGTTTTATTAAAAAAACGATTGAATGTAGGTTTCAAATCACCCAAAATGGCAAAGGTTTTTTGCGGCAAAGGTTCAAGATAAGCGAAGGTTCGGGATTGCATTTTTGTTTGAGCGGGTATCACACCTGCGCTATCCGCAAACCATAAAACGATGCTGTAAAGCACAATAAAAACCATGCCCACCACGATGCCACCCGCCGCTTGATTGATTAAATTGACATGAATGACTTCCATGCCCGTTGTTATCAAGTTGCCAATCCAGCGGAAGACCCATAAAGTTAAGAAAAACGTAACCACAAAGCCGATAATAAACATCAAAGGATTATAAATTTCAAAGCCTTTTTGAATCATTTCGGTCATTGCAGGGGAAAAACGGAAAGCGACCATAATAGCGACTAAAATGGACACTACTCGAAAAATGGAGTTGAGGATACCTTCTTTGTAACCTACAAAAAAGCCATACGCCATGGCGGCAAGGCAAATAATATCAATTGTCATAGTGTGCGTTTACGTAGTTTTATGTAAAATAATAGTGCAAATTAATTCAAAAAAAACATATTGCCTATGTTTTTCGATGAGGATATTATTTGAGTGGACTAAATAAACGACCCCCTCAGTATTTTGCCATTTTTGTAATGAAAATTTTACTCGAACGCAATTATAGAAAATCGGTCATATCCAATTGTAATAAGGAAAGAAACTTTAACTTTTTTGTCACATAAACAACATTTCAAGAATATATAAATAATAAGGTTTAAAAAATTTCACATTCTCTTAACATTTGAATGGTTTGAGCGTAATACTTTTGTAATTGAAACGTTATAAGTTTCAATAAATTCATTTATTAAATAAATTCCCGAGCGACAATGAAATTTCCACATGACCTTTTACTCTTAGTTTATTTGACGGTTTGTATGGTTTTAATGAATTTACCAAATCCGAAAACTGAAAAAACCGAACCACAACAACTTTGATGTAAACAAAAACCAAATTTGGCGAACGCCACTAACAAAAAGCCAAGAGATGTAAAAATCTTTTGGCTTTTCTTATTTTCATTCGTAAGTTTATGATTATTTTACAACCGAAAATATCATAACATGACGCAATTTTTAATCAAACTCGTTACACTTTTCCGAAAATTATATGAAGCCAATGGGGTTGATTTCGAACAACTCATAGCCATTGTGCGGGTGAAATTACTGACCGATAATCGTCGGCAAAATGCGGCTGTGCAACAAGGTAGTCGCAAGAAAAAAGAACCAAAAAACCGTTTTTTGATGGTGCTGCTCGCCTACGTTTTTATGGGCGGTTTTATGACGATTTATATTGCTTTCATGGATTCGGCGATGTTGGCGGCTTCGGTTTTGCACACAATTGCCTTGGTAATGCTTTCCATGACGCTCATTACGGACTATTCTTCCGTGCTTTTGGATACTACCGATAGCATGATTTTATTGCCTCGACCCATTGATGGGCAGACGCTTTTTGCGGCTCGTTTGACGCATATCACGCTTTATATTGGGCAAATTGTTTTGGCTTTTTCTCTTATTCCGTGCATTGTTTTTGCCACTAAATTTGGCTTTTTTGTTGGTTTTATATTCTTCATTTCTTTGATTTTCAATGCCTTGTTTGCCCTTTTTCTGACGAGCGTTATCTATCTTTTGCTCATGCGTTTTACGAGTGAGGAGCGCATAAAAGATGTTTTGAATTACCTCCAAATTGTGATAGCCGTTTGCATTTTTGCTTTTTATCAAATTATGCCCCGCATTTTTGACATAAAAGACGTGCAAGCAACGCAATTTAAACCCGCTTGGTGGAATCC
>JAYTMW010000380.1:0-4273 GCA_043728105.1 Saprospiraceae bacterium
GAAATGGCATTATAATCCGACACAATGACTCCTTTGAAGCCCCATTCTTTGCGCAACAAATCCGTCAGAAGCCACTTGTTTGAATGGGCAGGAATACCGCTTAATTCGTTATAACAGGGCATCAACGCCAATGCGCCTGCTTGTTTCACACAGGCTTCAAACGACTGGAAATAGACTTCACGGGCTTGCCTTTCGTCCGAAAAATTAGGCCCCACGTTTAAGCCGCCTTCCGATGCGCCGTGAATACCGAAGTGTTTTAGGGTCGCAATAACGTGACGTGCGGGTATTTTATCCACGTTTGCGCCACCTTGATACGCTTTGATTTCAGCCACCGCCAAACGACTCACGTGATATGGGTCTTCGCCCAGGCACTCCTCCGTGCGTCCCCAACGTGGGTCACGAGCCAAATCCACGACGGGCGCAAGCACTTCATGCCCACCTCGAAGCCGCACTTCCTCTGCTATGGCGGTATAAATGTCGGTTAAAAGAGCTTCATTCCAAGTCGCACCTAAAGCCAAATGGGTTGGAAAATTGGTCGCATCTTTGGCTTGATTGCCGTGCAAAGATTCTTCGTGGAACATTATTGGAATACCGAGTCGGGTTTTTTCGACAAAATATTTTTGGACGGCATTGGCGTAAGTTGCCGTTTCGAAAGGGCTACGGCTGCCGAAGCCCGCCATTTCGTTTGGTCGAGCCAATTGTCCTAAGCCGTTTGGCGCAAGTTTGGCCCATTTGGTGTAGTCGGGTTCGTTTTTGTCGTTCACAGTTGCACCCCAAGTCATGGTCTCCCAATGGCATTGCAGTTGCGCCACTTTTTCTTCCAGAGTCATGCGTTTGAGCAAATCAGCAACACGTACTTCAACCGAGAGTTTTTCGTTTTTATACTGAGGGGGTAGTGCTTTTTGACAAAAAACGGATTGCCCTAAACAGAGTAAGACAATAATGGATAATAATTTTCTCATTGGAAAGTGGTTTTGATTATTAATTGTCTGATTGACACTTATTCCACAAAGGTAGTAAAGTTTTGAATTAATGTAGCTTCGGATTTATCGGTAAGCTACAAAAAAAAATCCTGCACTTTTAATGGTGCAGGAAGACTTAGGTAAACATACTATGAGAAAACTTAGGTCAAATATAGTCTCGTTTACTTTGTTTGTGCAAGCGGCTTCTTCTTTATGGTCGCTAACTATTTTTAAACGGTCAATTTGGTTTAGAAAACGGTATGACATATCATAAAAATAAAAAATCCTGCATCTCACGGGGGGGCGTGATGCAGGAAAAAACAAACATACTATGAGAAAACTGTGACAAATATAATAGCTTGTTTTTGAAATCATAATTTTTATGACATAATTTTAGTATTTTATTTATTAAAAAATATCTTAACGTGTTTTTTATAGAAATTTTATCAAATATTAATAAATTAAATTTTAATTGTTTGATTATCAATGTTTTATGCGTTAATTTTGTCCATAAATTTATTTGACGTTGTTGTAAATTATTCTAAATGAAGTATTTATACATTTTTTTTATTTGTATTTTAATGAAAAATGGCATTGGTTTGGCTCAAAACTGTGACTACCATTATCAGTTTGATGTCAAAATTGAGCGATATACTGAGGGGTATGTTGCTAAGTATTTTAGTTCTAATTTATCAACCAGACAAGTCATAAAAATCCCTGTGGTTGTGCATGTAGTTTGGCGCAATGAGGAGGAAAATATTTCTGATGCTCAAATTCAATCGCAATTAGATGTTTTGAATAAAGATTTTAGAAAACTTAATGCGGATTTCAAAAACGTGCCGAGCGTGTTTAAAGACGTGGCGGCGGATTGCGAAATCGAGTTTTGTTTGGCTCAAAAAGATACTTTGGGCAAAACGACTAAGGGCATTTTGCGGTACAATACGTCGGTTGATAACGTGGGTTCTGTCTTCTCTAACAATAAACGTGCGGTGTATTATTCAACTTCTGGTGGTGCTGATAATTGGCGACCTACTGAATATCTCAATATTTGGGTATGTCGGTTGAGTAATATTCTGGGTTTTTCAACGCCCTTAGCAAAGGCTCAAACAACGCCTTCGGAGGATGGTATTGTGGTAGATTATCGTGTTTTTGGCACAATTGGAACAGCTTTAAATTCTATTGGACACAAAGAGGGTAGAACTACCACGCACGAAATTGGTCATTATTTCAACCTTTTACACGTGTGGGGGAGCAGCAATGCGTGTAATGATGATGACCTCGTGGGTGACACACCTCTGCAAGCCGAACCTTCTACGGGCTGCCCAAGCTTTCCTACTAAGGATAGTTGCTCAAATAACATTATGTACTCTAATTTTATGGACTATACCAATGATGAGTGCATGGGGCTTTTTACATTAGGGCAAAAAGTCCGTATGATGGCTACTTTAAACGGTTTTCGAGCTGGATTAATGAGGGGGGCGGGTTGTGAAACTGTTGCTACACAAGAGGTTGATTATCAATGGATTATGTCGCCAAACCCCGCTTCGGATTATCTTAAAATTTCCTTTTCAAAAGCGGCTAATCATACTATTTCGCAAGTGTTTTTAAGGGATGTTATAGGTAGCGTTTTTACACCAAAAATGAGTTTTAAAAACGTAAATACTGAGGGGGTGCTTGAAATTCCTTTGGTGGATATTCCAAATGGTTTCTATCTCGTAGTTATGGATTTGGATGGGAAAAAAGTTAGTTCTAAAATTATTGTGCAGAAGTAGTTTAGTAACGAATAATAAATAGGTCATTTTTTTTGAAACATATAGGTACATAAGGCACATAGAACTATGTATAATTGCTTGATTTTCAATTAGTTGTGAGAAAATCTATGTGTTCTATGTGCCTATGTGTTGCAAAAAAAACTTCAATTAGATTATGTTATTTAAACCATATTGAAGAAAATAAATTTCCCTTTTGCATTTGCCTAAAAACAAAAAATCACTACGAAGACACGCATGTCTTGTAATGATTAGTTGTGATGATTCTAATGTTTAAATGACTGCAAAAATGTTTATTTGCATTCTTAATAATTTAAGCTACGTTATTGTTTATTTGTATTTTTTCCAAGACAAAAATATACTTAATCTTCCTCTCATCAAATTAGGATAAAGTTCATTCTCTCTTGTAGTTCAAGTGGATTATTTATTGGTTTTTTAACGGCATTTACTGTTTTTTTAGTCGGATAAAAATCAACAACTTGACAGTAAATAGATGGATGGCAATAGTGTGAACTTCCAATGCGCATCAATTTAGTTTTTTCTCAAAAAACTTAAAACGTAACGACATCTTGAATGACGATACCACAAACAACAGTTACGATTGTAATTACAGTTAGCATGATTTTATACTTTAAAAAGTTAAGTAATAAATTTTAATTCATGCACAAAATTACATTGTCTTTTTTTCGCTGCTTATGACACCTTAACACAAAACAAGTATCACGTATTTATCATATAAGATTAATATTTTAGTGCAACTAATTGATTATCAATAAGTTGTAAATGTGAATATTGCGTTTTTATTCGATTTTAACCCTCCCGTTTTTTGATTGAATTATTTTTATTTTATTTTACTTAATTAATTATACACAAATGTAAGGGCTAAATTACTAGCGGCACATGACAGTGTAACACAAAAAAAGTATCACTAAAATTGACGATATGTGGAAGAATGCAAAAAATTTATATTTTTGAGTTTTATTTGATAGGACTTCTTGAAGAGTGAGAGACATTGTATTACTTCGATTATAAAAAAAAACACCACGATAGAAAAAAAATAGCCTAAATTTAAAAGAATCGTATGAAAAAAATAATTGCTTTGTCTCAAATCATTACCCGCCAAAAAGCCAATCAGATTCAGATTGTAACTGAATCAAATAATACTATTTTGGGCAAGTTCTACAAGGGGGTATCGGAAGGGAAAATCAATACGCTTGATGAGGCAGCGAAGTATCTTTATAGAAAGAAGATGGATCGTGTGCACATGCAAAAACTCAAAGACAATTTATACAACAGGCTCATCAATACCGTTTTTTTTATTGACATGCGACAATCAAATTACACGGATTATCAACGAGCCTTTCATTCAATCAATAAATTGTATGCAGCGTATGTTTTGCTTTGTAATAAAGCTTTAGATAAAGATGCTATAATTGACATTGGAGAAGGACTCTTGAAAAAGGCTCAACAATACGATTTCTCTGAAATAGTCATTGGGGTCGGTACTATTTTATCCTCTACTTATGCTCTGAAAGGGAAACT
>JAYTMW010000381.1:0-8807 GCA_043728105.1 Saprospiraceae bacterium
GTTTCTACGTTTGCGTTGGTCGCATAATCTTTTTGCCAAAGTTTCATTACAGATAATTAAAAATTAAAAATTAAGAAATAAAAATTGGCGTGTTTAAAATTATTTCGATACCCTTTACTCTCCATTACCTACAAGTCTAAAACGTGAAGTAAATGTGTCATTGCGAGGAGGTACGACGAAGCAATCTGTTAATTTTCGCAGGATGTCTTTCGTCAAATTTTATACAATCACTTAAATATTGAACTATTCCTACTTAATTGGAGGAAGTAATCGCAAGTCAAATAACAGATTGCTTCGTCGTACCTCCTCGCAAAGACACATTTACTTCACGTTTCAAACTTCTGGGTAATGAACACCCCCTCAGTATTTAAGGGATTTTGAGCGTACAGATTTAGGAAGGCGCAAAAATCGTTTATTCCAACCAATTTTTATAAAAAAAAAGAAGCGACTGATTTAGAATCAGTCGCTTCGGTTGTTTTTCAATAACTTTCTAAAAAGCTATTTAAACTCTTGCGTCAAGGGATTTTCGTTGTTTTCATCAATCAATACCGACGGCTTCTCGCCAAAGCCGCTTTACGAGAGCGTACTTCATTGTAAGCAGTTGCAATAAAAACGGTAGTTACAATCATCAAAATCATTAGAATCATCATGGGTTTTACACAATTTAAAACGGTTAAAAGATAATGGTTAAAACTGTGGGGGATTTAAGCATTTAAACATAATAATTAAGCGTATGTTCAAAACTAACTTAATCATGTTACATGCCTTACAAAAACAATGCCTTTGATGACTGAACGCATCAAAGGCACGATTTATTTTAACCCAAAATCCTAAGATTTTCTTAAAAATACTGAGGGGGTATCTAAATACTCAATACCAACGACTCAATACTCAAATTACATTCCTGTCGCTTTTTTGAAGCGATTATTCACTTCTTCCCAATTGATGACGCTATAAAAAGCAGCCATATAATCTGGGCGACGGTTCTGATAATTCAAATAATAAGCATGTTCCCAAACGTCCATGCAAAGAATAGGCGTACCTTTTTTCTCCGCAATATCCATCATCGGATTGTCTTGATTAGGCGTTGAAGAAACGAACAAATTTTTATTCGCATCCACACTCAACCATGCCC
Organism: Saprospiraceae bacterium; assembly: GCA_043728105.1. Classification (GTDB taxonomy): domain Bacteria; phylum Bacteroidota; class Bacteroidia; order Chitinophagales; family Saprospiraceae; genus JAAFJT01. Next base: position 1,136 of record JAYTMW010000381.1, read on the forward strand.
AACCTGAGCCAAAGCGAGTAGCACCCGCATTAGAAAACTCTTTTTTAAAGTTTTCGTAGCTGCCAAATGCACCATTGATGGCAAAAGCCACCTCGCCTTTGGGTTCGCCACCACCGTTTGGACTCATAATGTTCCAAAACATGGTATGATTCCAATGCCCGCCACCGTTGTTGCGGACAGCCATCGGATATTTTGAGATATTCGCCACCAATTCTTCGATGGACTTGCCTTGAAGATTTGCGTCAGCGGCAACAGCGTTGTTCAAATTTGTTACATACGCATTGTGGTGTTTGCCGTGATGGATTTCCATCGTTTTGGTATCAATATGCGGTTCAAGCGCATTGGTTGCGTAAGGCAACGCAGGAAGTTCAAAAGCCATAACTATATCTTTTTTGGTTTGTGAAATAATATTATTTGCAAACCCATCAACCACTCCAACAAGCGGAATACTGAGGGGTATCGTTTTTATAAATGTTCTTCTTTTCATGTGAATAGGACAATTAAATTTGATGAATCAAACAGTGCCAAAGGTAATAAGTTTTGGATGTCGCCCAAACTTTTAACCTCTATTAAGTGAGACGTTTTATGGATATGCAATATTTTGGGTAAAGCATATTTTACTTAATTTTTATTTTTATTATATCTACAAAACAACTTTTACCAAAGCATTATTGTTAGTTTTTATGACACTAAATCTATTTCAGACCTATATTTTGTTTAAAAGATAATGCCATTAATGAAAATGAAACATATTCTTACCATATTCTTATCCATCTCTACCGTGCTTTTAACAGCGCAACAAAGCAACTATCGCCGCATTTTAATCTTTGCACCTGATAGCGCAAATGTAGCTTTCGCAAATCAAAATCGTTTTTTTCAAAAAGAAGATGCGGCTTGCGTTGAACGTGATATTATTGTAGAAAATTATGTAGTAAATAAGAGAGGTACGCCTTTTTTTGAAAAATATCAAATCTCTACTCGTGAGTTTACACTGATACTCATTGGCAAGGATGGTTTTGTGAAATTGCGTTCAAAAGAAGTCGTGACACCTAAACGTATATATGCCCTCGTGGACGCTATGCCCATGCGTAAGGATGAAAAACGGAAAATGAAAAAACAGTAAATTGGTTATTGCGTTATTAGGTTATTAGGTTATTGAGCAATAACTCAATAACTCAATAACTAAATAACCTAAACTGCATCATCAAAACCAATTTTACGGTGGCTGCCATCGCAATAAGGTTTCGTTTTGGAAGCTCCACAACGGCAAAAGGTAGTGGTCTGACTTTTCAACGCTTCATTACCATTTTTATCTTTTACTCTCAACGTGCCATAAACCAAAAGTGGGCCATTTGGTAGCACTTCCACAACAGTTTCCACGTGGGTTTGCGCTTCTTGATTTGCCGCATCGTTCATATAATACGACAAAGCACCACTTGGGCATTTTTTTACTTGTGCTATTATTTGCTCTGTTTCGGCTTGTGAGAGGTCAATCCACGGGCGGCGGCGAGGGTCAAAAACGGCTGATAATTCTTTGAAACAAACGGCTGAGTGGATGCACGTATTCGGTTTCCAAACTACGGTTAAGTCTCCATTGGTGTATTCTTTTTTTTCTAACATTTTGGTTAATGGTTTCACACAAAGTAAGGAGAGAAAAAGAGGTTTTATTTTATTTTTTCTTTTACAATGTGTTGATTATCAATATTTTAGGTAAAATACTGAGGGGGTCAATCTTTCAACTTTTCTACTTTGATTTCAATCACTTGCTCATCACTCAAAGGCATTTTTTGTTTGGTTTTAATCTGATAAATTTGCTGATTTGCCTTTCCAAAATATTGTAAATCTTCATCTGAATCTGCTATAGCACTTTTCTGTTCGTTCCAAACATGAACGGAAGCAGCCCTATTTTCATCCAAAAAATATACAGACATAGTTTTAGTTCTAAGATTTTCATCTATTCTATAAAACAAATGAAAAAACCCAATTGTATCACCCATTCTTTTTTCAAACTTATACTTATCCCGCCAAGCAGGGCGATTAATATCCGAATTAAAAAACGGCTTCAATTCCTCTTTCCAATCTTTGATTTCTACTTCTTTGGTTTCCGTTTTACCATTCACGGTCACGGTTTTTCGCACCTTTTTAACGTCCTTCAAATGCGTGGCAATTTCATGGTCTAAGAAGCCTTTTAGGTCAAAAAGAGGTGATGAATTTTTAGAATACTGAGGGGCCTCGTTTTTGCAGTTTGAGAAAATGAGTAGTAGAAAAATAATATATAACTTGTTCATTATGAATATTTTAGATAATCGAGTATTTCATTATATGATTGGGGGATATTTTTTAGCTTGAATCAGTATTTGTCTTTCAATAACTCTATCTATTTGATTAAAACCGAGTATTTTGGCGGTAACAAAACCAATAGGCGTTAGTGGTTTGATAATAGTGTCTTCTATTTTGAAATGGTCACTCCAAACATCAATTCGAGGGTTAAAAAAGCGAATAAAATCACCGTTATAAATTGAACCTATATCTGTTCCTTTATTGCGATTACAATAAAAACACGCTGACGCTAAATTTTCAACATCATCTGAACCATCATGTTTTGTACTAATAATATGGTCAATTTCATGTTTCCAAAAAGCTGTATCTCTATGCAACAGGCAATACTCACAACAATATGATGCTCGCTGCAAAACAAACAAACGTTTTTTTTCGGAAAGGTAGTTCATGAATGCGCTTGAATTTGAAATGCCCGTGCCTTTGCCATACGCATGAGGTGCTCTATAACCATACAATTGTCTAACTCTGTTTTTTCGTCAGTCGTTAGCGTGGCATTTTTTTCTTTAAATAAAAGAGCCGATACACGTGTCTGCATCTTTTCAGACGGGCGAAATGCAATGACCTTTTCAGGGCTTGTACCTGTTGCTATAAAGTCAATTATTTCATCGTAGGCGGTTGTTACAATCATAATAAATAGTTTAAATGACTAACAAATATAGGCTTTTTTATTGAAAATACGAGGGTACTAATAAACTTCTGCAATAGGTTATGTCTTAAAAAAAACCTTAACCGCTACCAACGATTAAGGCTTTTTGTTTTTATCTAAGAAATAAATCTTAGCTAATAAACCTGTCAGAATATATACTATGCACGTTGTATATTTTGATACAAATGTAAAATGATAAGCTCTATTTAACAAATTTTTAAAGTCATTTGATAACATTTTTATTTAAAACATAACTGAATTAAAATAGTGACTTCAAAGCTCAAAATACTGAGGGGCCTCTCTTTCAATAAATCAAATTAACCCCATCCATTTCCTTAGACGGTTTCAGACCTAAAAGACGCAAAATAGTGGGCGCAACATCCGCCAATTTACCATTTTTCACCCGCTTATTTTTCGCTTTTTTAGAAACATAAATACACGGTACAGGGTTCAATGTATGCGCTGTGTTGGGCGTACCATCTTCATTTATCATGTAATCAGAATTGCCGTGGTCGGCGATTACGATGCACTCATAATTGTATTTTAAAGCCGTTTTTAAGAGGCGTTCTGTGCATTTACTAACCGTTTCAGCCGCCTTCATCGCCGCTTGAAAATCGCCTGTGTGACCCACCATATCCGTATTGGCATAGTTCAAAGCGATGAAATTGGGTTGATTTTCCGTGATTTCTGCCGTGATTTTATCCGTAATTTCCACCGCCGACATTTCGGGCTGCAAATCATACGTTGCCACTTTGGGCGACAATACCATGATGCGTTTTTCACCCTCAAACTCTGCCTCACGACCACCCGAAAAGAAGAACGACACGTGTGGATATTTCTCCGTTTCGGCAATCCGAACCTGCGTCATACCTGCGTTAGAAATCACTTCGCCAATGGTATTTGTCAAGTTGTCTTTTTCAAACAAAACGGATACATTTTCGTATTTTTCATCGTAGCGAGTCATCGTTACGTAGCGTACATTGAGCTTTTTCATGCCAAAATCTGGGAAGTCTTTTTGGGTCAAAACTTCACTGATTTCACGGGGTCTATCGGTTCTGAAATTAAAATTGATGACCACATCGCCGTCTTTGATGACCCCCTCAGTATTCAGCACCATTGGCTTCAAAAACTCGTCGGTTACGTCATTTTTATACGAATCTGTAATCACTTTTTCAAAATCTGTAACGGTTTCACCCACGCCTTTTACCATCACATCGTAGGCCAATTTGACCCGTTCCCAACGTTTATCTCTATCCATTGCGTAGTAGCGACCGACGATTGTGGCGATGCTAAAACGTTGATTTTCAATGTGTTGTGCTAAATAATTCAAGAAACCCAAGCCGCTTTTCGGGTCGCAATCACGCCCATCCGTGAACGCATGTATGTAGCCGTGACACCCCTCAGTATGTGCGATGTCGCACAAGGCTTTAAGGTGTTCGGTATGGCTATGCACGCCACCATCAGACACCAAACCGATGAAATGCACGGGCTTATTATGGGCTTTTGCGTACCGCAAAGCCTCCAACAAATGAGCATTGCGTTGCAATTCTTTGTCCCGAATGGATTTAGAAATGCGGGTCAATTCTTGATAGACAACCCGCCCTGCACCAATGTTCATGTGACCCACTTCGGAGTTGCCCATCTGACCATCGGGCAAGCCGACCAACTCGCCATGCGTGACCAATTCGGAGGAAGGATATTTGGTATAAAGTGAATCTATGAAAGGTGTTTTAGCCAACGCAAGCGCATCTGCCCGACGCACCAGACCATGTCCCCATCCATCGAGAATAACTAAAAGAGCCTTTTTTTGATTTGTCATAATGTTGATTTATTGATTGGTGAAAATTATGGGCAAATGTAATGAATGAGGATTTGGAGACAACGGGAATAAGATTTTTTTTAACAAAAAAAAATAAGATAAAAATAGAATTTGGTTTACTATTTTTACTTTTACGAAGTAATTACTATGAAAAACCAATTCTTATTTATGACTATTCAAGAGTTCAAAGATTTTATCAACAACATCAACGACAAAATATTCAAGGCAACCTTTAAACAAAAAGCGAGTGCAGTTGAGTATTTGACCGTATTTCTCAGCACCATAGCTGAACAATTAGATTTAGACAACCTTATTTTGTCTGATACAAATTTTGTCTCTGATGAATTAGAAGAATATTTTTCGGATGTTATTTTTGAAACGACACTGAAAAATAAAAATCTGAAAAATGCTATTAGAGTTATCCTTCTTTTTGAACATAAAAAAGGGATAAATAGTTATTTTGATTTGTATTTGCAGCTTCTTTCATACATAGTAATGATATGGAAACAAGACAGAAGCCAACGGAAATCTCCAACAATTGTGATTCCTTTGGTCATCAACCAAGGCAAGAAAAGAATTGCTCAAAAAACATTGCATGATTCTCTTAAAGGTATTCCGATTGATTTTTTAAAATATATCCCTCAATTACAATATTTTGTATTGAACATACAGCCACTTGATAATGAACCCATTGACGAGAAAATTCTCAATTTAGATTCAAACAATATTTTAAGGAGTTTATTTTTATCTTATGTTGCTATTGAACAAAAAGATAAGTTAGATAAATTTTTAATCGAAATTTTTAAATTTTATAAAGAAAACCCAAATCAAAAGGATTATTTCAATCAATTATTTGTTTTTTTAACAAATGAAGGCTACTTTAGCAGTGAAGAATTAAAAGAACTTTTGAAAGAATATTTATCAGAAAAAGAAGAAAAAGACATGTTAACAACAGCACAAGTTTGGAAACAAGAAGGTTTACAAGAGGGTTTACAAGAGGGTTTACAAGTAGGCGAGCAAAAAGGTGAGCAAAAAAATGCTCGTTTTGTTATAATCAGAGGGCTTTTGAAAAATTATGCCTACGCTGATTTAGCCGATTTGACAGATCTTCCAATCGAACAAATTATTAAAATCGCAGATGATTTTAATGAAGTGAAAGCTGAATGGCACAAAAAAAATGTCAAAGGCTTGACTAAAGACACCCTTTTTTCTGAAGAAGAAATAAAGTTTATTGTGGCTCGATTGAGGCAAATGTCGTGATAGGATACCCCCCTCAGTATTTCAATAAATAAAAAGGCATGAGAATAAATCTCACGCCTTTTTATTTTTTATAAACAATTGAAAATTAATGTTTTATATTTTTTTTGTTGTAAAAAAACTATTCTTGCATTTAGACAAAATTAATCCACCTTCACCCGAGAAGTCTCACTTTCTGAACCCGTGCCACGATTCCGTGCATTTTTTACTTTCGTATTGCCAAACTGATAACTAAAAGTCAAGCGAGCATTACGGGAGTATTGGCGTTGGAAAAAATCTACTTTTATATTCTGTAAATCAATCACGGCGTTGGTATTTTGGGTGTATAAAATATCGTTTACATTCAAACTCAAACGTCCTCTTTTATCCCAAAAAGTTTTAGAAGCACCAATATTCAAACCACCCATTGAGCCAATTGTGAGGAACTCATTTAAGAATTTAGTCATATAAAAGCCATTGATTTCCACCTTAATATCGGCGGGTAATTTTGCCGTCACTCCCCAATAGGCGAGCCAATGCCAACGACTTGCTTCATATTTAAACCCTCGATAATCCGCATTGTAAGCGTTATAAATCGCTTGATTGCCACCAAATCCGTCCAGCCATTTGCCCAATTTTATAGGAAAATTGAGTTGAAACGTCCAATTTGAGAAATTTGCTAAGTTAGAAGCCGTCGTAAATGTCTTTGTGCCTTCCACTTGCGGGGCGTTGTCAATAATCACATCGTTGGTCACGGAGCGTTCAATGCTCATGAACGGTTGCCCGTCATACACGACAGAAAGTTGCGCTGTGTTCAAAATTTCGGGCAATAAATTCGGATTGCCACGGGTGTATGTCAACGAATCTATGAAAAAAGTAAACGGATTTTGTTGTTGAAATCCTGGGCGATTGACACGGCGGCTGTACGATGCCTGAATGCCCATGTGCGCATTGAGGTGATACAAAAGGCTCGCACTCGGAAACCATTGAAGATAATTGCGGTCAAGCACTTTGGCGTTCATGGACGTACCCTTTACGATGGTTTGCTCGGCTCGCAAGCCCGCATTGAAATCCAATTTACCCAATTTTTTACTCAAATTGAGATACCCTGCGTTGATGTTTTCTTTGTATAAAAAATCGTTGGATTCTCTGGTTGAAAGTTCTTTGGCTCTAAAAAATTTCAAGTCATTGTCAATGGTTGCAACGCTTGATTTCCAACCTGTTTCTACTTTAAAAGTCGAATCAATTGGGCGAATATAATCCGCTTTTCCGACCCAAATATCTACGGGTTGCGTGACACTTTGTTGAGACAATGACTGTGCGCTACCTGCTTCGTTTTTATAAATCGTCAAATTGTTGACACTTGTGGTGTTAAAACGGTTATAATCTAAATCAAAATTGAGGCTATGACCTGTTTTAGCATCAATATCATGCTTCACGTTGAAGTTACTCGAATAGCCTGAACGACGTGAATCACTGGCATTATCCGTGATAAACGAGTTCAATTGCTTGGTTTCATCGCTGTTAAAAACATTGGTTATGCTGTTGGCATCACCTTTTCCTGTACGACCCCAACCCCTCAGTATTATGCCAAAAGTGGTCTTCGTAGAGGCGTAAATATCTGCGCCAAC
>JAYTMW010000382.1:0-5693 GCA_043728105.1 Saprospiraceae bacterium
GATATGGTGGAGACGGGGCTAACCATTTCGGATACCCGCATGGTTCGGATGTCGTTTTCAACATCTTTGCTGTTCAAAAAAACGTGATTTCCGTGAGTCGTGCGTTCGAAGTGGATTTCAATGTTTTCTAAGGCTTTTAATACATCTGCCTTGTCATTTATGTCTAAATCATTGTCTAAAAAATAAAGTGTTACAGCTCTATACATTGCGCCTGTGTCCACATAAGCGTAATGCAATTCTTTGGCAAGTGCTTTTGCCAACGTACTTTTTCCACAGGAGGAATATCCGTCGATAGCGATAATAATCTTTCTCATATTGTGGCAAAAATAGTTTTTATGTGGGATTAAGTAGCAATTAGAAATTAAAAAAATTAGAAAAAAAAATTAGACTAATATTTAGAACTAAACGAATTCAAAATGATAATACAAACTTAGCTTTGTCGGTATAATGGTTGGGAACTACACCCAAATGGTTGTATTAACATAAAAACAAAAATGGTGATGTGATTTGTCGTCACACCACCATTTTTTGATGTTTTTCAGATTGAAATAAAAGAGATAACGCATTGATGATCAATAACTTGTAACAGATTTCTTTTTAAAACCATCTGTCTTATTATTTTTTTTACCCCCCTCAGTATCAGAAGCCAAATTACCACTTTGAACCTTAGCAAACAAGTGTTTGAACTTTAAGAAACGCATTTCATACCATTCGTAACTGGCTGCCGAAAACGCCAATGTCAAAATAAAAGTAACGACATAATAAATGGCATTTGATGCGAAATCATCGAGTTGAACATTATAAGCACGGGCGGCATGTAAACCAAAAATGATTGCGATGCCATGCCACATGTATATTGAGTAAGAAATTTTACCCAAATAATCCAAAACAGGGTTTTCTAAATTTGCCAAACAATTTGGGTTTGCCGCAAAATTCAGAATGATAATTATAAAAAATAAGGCATAAACTTCGTGATTTATCATTGGGATTTCAACGCCAAAAAGCATCATTTCCATTACCACCACGAAGGTAATTAACTGAGCATAAGTGCTAAAAATTGGGCGTAATACTTTTTGATTTAAATGATATAAAAAGTAAGCTCCAATGCCACCAATTGCCATACATCCGATGCGTAAGGATTCAAAAAACTTATAAGCGAATGTCACAATTTTGGTGCTTCGGGTTGCCAAACTCAAATTCTCTGAATGATCCGCAAAAAGAGATAAAACGTTGGTAATCAATATTAAACCAATAACAATTCCCAATAATACGGCGAAATAATGTTTAGTCCATTTTACCATCCAGGGCCATATAAGGTAGAATTGTTCTTCGATACCGATACTCCAAGTTTGGGCAATAAAAGGCATGTAAGCCGCAAAATTTGAGACCACATTTGGAAACAATATCATGTAGAAAAAGACCTTTGCGCCGAAGTGTTTTGACACCCCCTCAGTATATTGAGGAATATTGAAAAAACCAATGTGCGGCAAAACAAAAAGACCTAAAATAATGATGAGATAATACAAAGGCCATATCCGTAAAACTCGTCGGATATAGAATTTTTTGACATCAATTGTCTTATATTTTTCTTTTTCGGCTAATAAAAGATAGGTAATTAAAAAGCCACTCAGCGTGAAGAAAAGGGTCACGCCCAACTCGCCTACTATCTTAATAAAATGCCATTTAAAAAAGATGCTTGGCAGCCCAAAAAATAGTTTTATTTGCTCTAAGTGGTGAATGATAACCACAAAGGCTGCAATAAATCGTAAGCCATTTAAACTTGGAAAGTAAATTTTTGTAGCGTTTTCGCTCATTTGCTCGGTGTTTGTTTTCTCGTTTACAGTATGTTTACTTAATTAGAATGGAAATTTATCTAAAAAAAGTACAAATATAAAATAAAAAAATTAACGAAGCAAGGGGTTGGGTTATTAGGTTATTAGGTTATTGAGTTATTAGGTTATTACTCAATAACCCAATAACTCAATAACCTAATAACTCAATAACCTAATAACTCAATAACCTAATAACTCAATAACCTAATAACTCGACAACCTAATAACTCAATAACCTAATAACTCAATAACCTAATAACTCAATAACCTAATAACCTAATAACCTAATCAATTAGAAGCCATCAATTTTAAGACGTTCATTTTATAATTTCGACCAATTGGAATTTCTTTTTCTCTAATTTTTACAATATTACTACCCAAAGAAGCTATTTTATCAATGGCTACAATAAAGGATTTGTGCACCCGCATAAATTTATCGTCGGGTAATTTTTCTTCCAAATAACTAATTCTTTGGTAAGTAATGAGCGATTCTTTATCCGTTTTTATTCTGACATAATCCTTTAAACTTTCAATGTAAAGGATGTCCTTCAAGAAAACTTTTTTCATTTCTCTATTTACCTTGAAATATTTATAAGCATGTTCATAAATATCGGCGGGAGTAGCCACGGACTCTAAAGAAGCCAATTTTCTTTGATGAAACTTTGTAATCCCTTTTAAAAAACGGTCATAAATGATTGGTTTTAATAAAAAATCAAGCACATCGAATTCGTAGCCTTCCACAGCATATTCTCGGTAGGCGGTTGTGATGATAATATAAGGTTTCTCTGGAAGCGTTTTTATCAATTCTAAGCCCGTCATGCGAGGCATATTTATGTCTAAAAAAAGCAAATCAACAGTTTCTTTTTGAAGAAAAGCAGCCGCATCAATTGCATTATGACAAATGCCAGCAAGTTCCAAATCAGATGTTTTATTGATGTGCGTTGCTACCAACTCCGCAGCAAGGGGTTCATCATCCACTACAAGGCATTTTATTTTCATATTTTGAAACTAAGTTTTTAACGGTTAATACGTTTATATTTTCTTAAATTGCACTAAATTTTTCAAATTTAATTGCCATTCTTTTGATACATTTATTTTTTCAAGTGAATAATTCTCCAATCTAATTTCTCCCCCCTCAGTATATTTTTTATAATCGAGTCGCAAAATAGCTAAAAATGAACATTCATCTTGCATTGTTTTGAGTTCAAAACTTTCTGGATATAATATCTCCAAGCGTTGTCTCAAATTTTCTAATCCCAACCCATTGCCAAATCCATTTGTATCTACTTTTTCTTCCGACAAACTGTTCTCTAATTTAAATATCAAAGAATTATCTTTCAGAGAAATATCTATATGAACCCAACTATCGGTTACACTTTGACTAACACCGTGTTTAAAAGCATTTTCGACCAACGGCAAAAACAAAAGCGGTGGCACATTAACGCCTTTCACGTTATTATATACGTTGAGTTGCACATCAAGGCGTTCGCCGTATCTGATTTTTTCTAAGTTTATATAGTTTTTTATATAGTCAACTTCTTTTTCAATTGGTATTGTTTTTTCTTTTGCATCGTAAAGCATATAACTCAACAAAGAAGAAAGCCGATAAATCATGTCTGAAGTCTGAGGCGAATTTTTCAGAGAGAGCATGTAAATATTGTTCAATGTGTTGAAAATAAAATGTGGTTGCACCTGCGATTTCAAAAGTTCTAATTGTGCTGCCAACTTTTCTTTCATCAATTTTTCTGAAACGTGTTGTTGTTCCATCCATTTACCCAAAAGAAAAATCATCACGCCTACCCCTGCAATCAAATGGACGTTGACCGCTCCCAAAACCATTTTTGGAAAAAACCATAAATCCTCATTCAACTTTTCGGGGAAAAGCATTGGGTAAGAAAACTTGAACAAAATATAACGTCGAATTATGCCGCTCACAACTAAACTACTCAAAAGCGATAACCAAAACTGCCAATATTTTTCTTTCAAATAAAACCTATCAATGGATACATTAATCGTGAAATAGGTAACCATCACTACTAAAGGCAAATTAAAGGCTGCTGATAAAAATGTAGCATAATTTTTATCATTAATACTGGCCTCTGGGAGCCAAGAATATAAAAAAAACAAGATCCAAAAAATTAAATGACCTTGTAAAGCACTGATTCTTCTTTTATATTTTGTCATTTTTTATTTGTTTATTACAAAGTTAGTGCAACTATTTTTGATATGAGATGTTTTTGCCCAAATCCTTTATTGGCTTGCTGAATGGTGGTGATATTGAAAATATATTGACTCTACTAATATTCCTAAAATACTAAAATAAACGACCACAAAATATAAAATCTTATTAACTTCATTCTTGTTTTCCAATAAAACTAATACCTTCAATTTTCAACATTTTAAGCGTCTCAATCTTATTTTTGTCAAACAAAATGGCCCCCTCAGTATTTTGAACGTCAAACTGTTAAAAATCAGCGTTAACGTTTTAATTTAACAAAAAATATGAAAAAGAATATTCTGATTTTAATTGTTTTAACGCTTTTTCTACTTAAAAATACTTATTCTCAAGCAATTCAATCTTTAAATTGGAAAAAAGTAAATGTTTTAGTCTATACCAAAAATGGTAAAGGTTATGTGCATGACAACATACCTGACATCCACCCTACCCTTGTTCAAGATGTTAAAAGCCTGAACCCTGCCGACGAAAAAGAGCGGGAAAATATCAAACTCAATAAAGGCTCTTTTGTCGATTATTATCCCGCCGCTTGGTCTCATTTTTATGATGGTGGCGTGTGTTGGATTACCACATTGGGGCATGATAAAAAAGATTATAAAGACCCTATTTATGTGAAACATCTTTTTCAAGGTATTCGTTTCGTTGCTCAGAATGTGGCTGAATTGGATTACTCAAAGGTTTATGCGACTGAACGAGACTCTGGAATCAAATAGGATTATTAATTGAATATCGAAAAAAAACATCGAATAAAGAATATTGAAGTAGTTGAAAATCAATGAGTTATGAGGTTTATAATAAGTCCGTATGCTCATTTAACTACGCACAAGAAAAATATTATTAATTAATAAAAAAGAAAATTATAAATGAGTAAAATTGAAAATGACCTTAAAGCACGATATGATATTCAAATTATTATCATTCATTGGCTTAGTTTTTTATTAATAGCGGCTTTAGTGCCAACTGGAAAAATATTGCACGAAACGGAGGTCGTATCTGAAAAAATGTTGCTTTATAAAATACATATTTTGGTAGGCATCCTTGTTTTTGTAATGACCATCTATCGGTCTTATCTTTTTTTTTCCAAACCAAGACCTCGTCGCTTGGATATGGGTTTGTCAATCCATAATACACTTGTGTTATGGGTGCAACGCTTTTTTTATATCGCCATGCTAATTTTGGGTATTTCTGGTTTGGTCGTGATTTCAACTAATGGCATTGGGGTCGCCGTTTTACAAAACAATATAAATGCGATTCCAGCAAAGGTGGATAGTGAGATTTTTGAAGTGCATGAGTTTGCAGCCAATGCTTTAATTCTTTTGTTTTTTGCCCACGTGGGTGGTGTCGTTTTGCACTATTATCGTCATAAGGAAAATGTGCTTCATCGCATTTTCTTTAACTAATAAAGGGTAAATGACAGCATATTCTAAGGGTGTAGTTTCCATTTGATGTATTTACTCACTGTTTTAGCTTCGCTAAAAGGCGTACTAAAAAAAGGACTTAACGGGTTGAACTAATTTTTTCAAATAGAAATTTTTTCAAAATTTCTATTTGAAAAAATTAGTTCAACCCAAAAAAGAAAACTTCCAAGCACGCCTTTTGTGCGAAGCACAAAACAGTGAGTAAAT
>JAYTMW010000383.1:0-1611 GCA_043728105.1 Saprospiraceae bacterium
ATTTACTCACTGTTTTAGCTTCGCTAAAAGGCGTACTTAAAAAAAGGACTAAATGGATTGAAGTAATTTTATCAAATAAAAAATTTTTCAAATTTTTTATTTGATAAAATTACTTCAATCCGAAAGAAAAAACTTTCAAGTACGCATTTTGTGCGCAGCACAAAACAGTGAGTAAATACATCAAATGGGAACTACACCTATAAACTATCAACTATCCCTTATTTTGCATTAAAACCAAGCGAAAACTTACAAAATCTCTATTTACGTGATGTAAAATCCGTCTTGCGTAGAAATAATCGTCATTGAGCCAGTAGGTTACGCCTGAATAAAGTCCCACTTCTTGTCTGATTCTAAATTTTGCGGCATTGATTTCAAAACCCAATCCTGCCTCAAATCCCGCTTCAAAATTTGATAAATTTACGTATCCGTTGTCTTTCCCTATTTCATTTATAAGCATGGTTCTGAAGCCCATAAAGACAATCGGGTGCAATTTTTTAGGGCCCATCCGATACATCAAATGAAGTGGCAAACCCACGTCAAAAGAGCCAAATTCATATTGTCTTTTTGCGCCACTAAATTCTTTGAGCGTCAAAATGGTTTTATGACTTGAAAAATCAAGCATCGAACGCACAGAAAAATTCCGATTGATGCGATATTCCAAATTATATCCTATACCCCAATCGAACTGACTTGTGGCATTGATTTGAGAAAAAATAGACCTTGTTTCCTCTCCAAACCCAAAACCCAATTTGAATAAATAGTTTACTCTACTAACGCCCACACTAATACCATGTGTAAAATCCTTTTTTGAAGGAAATTTCACTTGTGCCGTTATGTTGAGCATAAAAAAGAAAAAGAAAAAAATGAGTAGCGAGTTTTTCATAAAGTCGAAATTTAAAAAGAGTTATATTTAAAAAACGCTATTTTATGGTTCTAATTTCCCATCAATCATATTTTAACATTTAAAACTCCTAAGTGTTCGATTGTCAAATTTCATTTTCCTACCTTTGCTATATCAAATACGAATTTCAAGGTTACAAAATTTAATTCATCCATAAAATTAATCTTGTGATTCGTAAACTCAATAATTTGTCATTACTAAAACTATAAAAAATTGGATATTAAACTCAATTTAACCCGAGATTTGGTTTTTTTCGACGTAGAAACGACTGGATTAAACGTCATTCGTGACAGAATTTTGCAAATAGCTTTGATAAAATATCAACATAACGGTGGCGAGCCATTGGAAATGTCAATGCTTATTAATCCAAGCATTCCTATCTCGGAGGAATCTATGTCTATTCACGGCATTTCACTCAGGGATTTAGCCAACAAGCCTACTTTTACTCAAGTCGGCAAACAAATATATGATTTTATTGGCAATGCTGATTTGGCAGGTTACAACGCTGCCCGATTTGATATTCCGATGCTCATGGAAGAATTTGCCCGTGTGGGATTGGATTTTGACATTTCTACCCGTCGCATCATTGATGTTCAACGCATTTTCTACAAAATGGAACCTCGTACGCTAAAAGCTGCCCTGCGTTTTTATTGTCAATCAGAACTCGAAGATGCACACGATGCAATGGCAGATGTGCGCGCCACAATTGA
>JAYTMW010000384.1:0-4951 GCA_043728105.1 Saprospiraceae bacterium
ACAAGAGGGCCAATTGGTACACGCTATTATCAATATGGTGATAGCCTTTTTCACGCCGATTATGCTTTTTATAGACCACTTCATATTTATGAAAGTGGCGATTTGGGTAAGACTTGGGCATTAAATTATGACAGAAAGTGGGAATTTTACAATGATTTGGCGGTTTTTAAGATAATACCTGATACTTGCAAATTCTTGTACAACTTGAATGATATTAATAGAACGCCTGTTTTTGGTTATTACTATTTTTTTATGAGGTCATTGGATGGCGGAAAAACGTTTAACCAGCTTAGTTATGACATTGTTATAAATGCAAGAATTGGACGTAAATTCGTACCAACCATCAAACTGTCGCAAGGAATTAATGATTCAACATTAATTTTATCAATCAGTACCAGCTTTGATGGTTCACCTCAAGAATTAATTTCTTCTGATTTGGGGAAATCTTGGAAATTATACAAGGGCGGATTTATTAGCACCATTCAAAACAATATAGTATACCGAACTACTTTTAATACAATTAAATACACCCAAGATAACGACATGATATTTAGAGGTGATTCCGTTGATGTATCCCAAATCCCGAATGGTTATTCTCACAATCGAACGTATCTCTTAAAAGAAAATTTTTTCTCTATTGTTGATGGTAATATCCAATACACAACTGCCAACAAAGGGCAAACATGGCAAACTGACACCCTACCGTTTACGGTTTCGCAACTCATGCAACGTAGTGATACCTTTTTCATTTCAACCAACAAAGGTCTATTTT
The DNA here is from genome assembly GCA_043728105.1 of Saprospiraceae bacterium. Classification (GTDB taxonomy): domain Bacteria; phylum Bacteroidota; class Bacteroidia; order Chitinophagales; family Saprospiraceae; genus JAAFJT01. The sequence goes on from JAYTMW010000384.1 coordinate 773, forward strand.
CTACGACCGATATTTATCTAAAAAATCTAAAAAGGCTATATCCCAAAGAGGAGAATATACCCGCTTATCATACAGCTTTTTCGATGCTCAAATCGGGTTGGTATCTCAATAACTATAAAGGTGAACTTTTGCGCTCTAAAAATCGAGGTGAAACTTGGGATTTAGTGAATAATACTGAGGGGGTGCTTGAAATGATAAATGTGACACCGCTTGGCGATTCCGTTTTGCTTCAAAGTGCATACAGGGTTTTATTCAAAAGTAAAGATTTTAAAACGGTAGAGCCTTTTTCGATACATAATAATCTCGTTCCTTATGGTGGTATTACTTTTGGTCAGGGCAATGCTTTATTCTCTGTTTCTGCAGCAGCAATTATAAATCGTTCAAAAGATAACGGGCTAACTTGGCAAACAATATTTGAGCGGGCTTACGGCACTGGTATTGTGAAAAATGATGATTCGTTACGCATCTATGGTGTTTATTCTAATAGCTTTTTTTTATCAAAAAACAATGGTGATAGTTTTATTGAAAGACCCATGTTTAGTCCCCTTTCGGGAACTCAAATAAAAGATGTCATATTAGCTAATAACAATACTTACTATGTTTTAACCTATCAAAACTATGCAGGCGAGACCCTTAAACAAGGATTCCATCTTTTCAAATCCACCGATGAAGGGCGGAATTGGATAAAAACAGCGTTTTTTCATAAGGGAGAACCATATTTTGGTAATCAACCAACCGCTAATCTTTTTTATGCAAAAAATAAACTAAGGGTTGCAACGAGCAATAAAATCGTTTATGAAAGTAAAAATGAAGGAGATAGTTGGTCAAATTCTGTCAGTGATTTTAGCTACAATAACATCATAGAATACGGCAATTATTTGATTTATTTTGACACTTATAAACAGCATTTTAAAATCACAGCCGATGATGGTTTGTCATTCACTTATGTTTTAAATATACCTTACACTCCTAATTATAAATTTGGTAAAAAACATATTTATGCGCATCCTACATATCGTTTTGAAGGAGGTATTAATGGCACATACACTTTCAGAATCAGTCTGGAAGCCCTCACAAATCGTGTAAAAGCGGAAAAAGACTTCGCCATACTGAGGGGGTCAATTTTTAAAGATGACAACAATAATTGTCAGAAAGATGCGACCGAAAAAGGTGTTTTGGCGCACAAAATGGTACGCATCATGCCTCGGAATTTTGCGACCATGACGGATAGTTTTGGCCGCTACGAAATCAATTTACCAGCCGATAATTACACTGTTTCAACCACCAATTTGCCTTATTATAAAACGGGTTGTAGTGATTCAGCTTCACTCAATTTTACGTTAAAAGCCAATGAAACGAAGGATACCAATTTTGTCTTCAAAAAAACAAATGAAGCTTTCGATTTAGCTATGCGGCTTTCAACAGGCAGTCGTGCAAGACCCGGCTTTGAGGTGGATTTTGTGTTGAAAATAGATAATAATGGTACTGAAAAAGTGGATAGTGCCCTCGTTACCTTGTCTTTGCCTACGCATATGAGTTTCAAAAGTGCCGAGCAAGGTGGCATTTTGAAGAACAATAAAGTGCAATGGTTGCTCTACAATCAGTCTGTTAGTGAGGCTAAAACGCTTACGGCACGTTTGCTGGTATCGCCCGACGCACCCCTCAGTAGCAAGCTGTTTTTTGAAGCAAATGTTAATATTTTGACTAAAAAAGATACCATTCCACAAGATAATCTCGATACGCTTAGTCTCATGGTGACAGGAGCTTTTGATCCGAATGATAAAACGGTTTTACCCGAAGGAAAAATACCTTTTTTTACCAAAGAACTGGATTATTTGATTCGTTTTCAAAACACGGGAAATGATACCGCTTTTAAAGTGGTTGTGGTGGACACTTTGTCACGCAATTTGGATATTTATAGCTTGAAAAACATTGTTGCGAGTCATCCTTTTACGGTTACAAATAAGAAAAATATTTTAACTTTTACTTTTTCAAACATCTTTTTGCCTGATAGCCTTGTGAATGAAAGAGCGAGTCATGGATTTGTTCGGTTTAAAGTGAGTCCGAAAAAAGGGATTAAAGATGGTGAAAACATAGCCAACACCGCTGCCATTTATTTTGATTTTAACAAACCTATTTTCACCAACACGGCACAATCAGATGTGATAAAACCCGTGGTAAATATTCAACAAACCATTCCTTTGTGTGAAAACCAACCTTTCAAAGGGAAGATTTATACGAAAGATACGACCTTGTTTCAACCTTTTTTTGGTCTGTTATACGACACTGTTTCTGTTACAAATTTGAGTATAAAACCAAAATTTGAGGTACTGAAAGACACCACGCTGCGAGGTTCAGAAAAGTTTTTAGGCAAAGATTGGAAAGATGGTGATATTGCTTTTGTCAATCTAAAAACGGTTTGGGGTTGCGATAGCGTTGTCAAATATACGATTTATAAATTGACTGCCACGGAGGAAGAAACTTTGAATAAAACAGGTATTTTTAAAGTCTATCCAAATCCTGTAAAAGATTATGTATCAATGAGTTATGAGATAAAAAAAGCTACTTGGATTGAAATTGTTTTGTACAATTCCGTAGGTCAAAAAGTGAAAATTTTGAGAGAAAAAACGCTGAATACTGAGGGGGTCTATTCGTTGCAATGTGATTTAAATCTTATTCATGCGGGTATATATCAAGTTGGATTTTTGACGAATGAAGGTGTTGTATATCGTCGGTTTATAAAGATTGAATAGAATTGGGTATTTGGGTTGATTTATGGTATTGGATTTTCAAAGATAGGAGATTTTAGAGATACCCCCTCAGTATTTTTGTTTTTTTTCATAAAAATACTGAGGGGTCTCCATCAAACGAAAACACATAAATTTCTACTTTCTCCAATAGATTTTTAGCTTTGCTAAAATTAATTAAAAAACAAAAATCAAACTATTATGGAATACAGAAAATTAGGAAACAGTGGTCTTCAAGTGAGTGTTTTGTCGCTGGGTTCATGGCTCACTTTTGGCAATCAAATTACGGATGATGTTGCTGAGAAGTTGATGACCATCAGTTACGAAGCGGGTGTAAATTTTTTCGATAACGCCGAAACGTATGCCAATGGAAAATCAGAATTGGTGATGGGCAAAATTTTGAAAAAACTGAATTGGGATAGAACAAGTTACATCGTTTCTTCAAAAGCCTATTTTGGTCGTGGTGGACGCATGCCGAACCAAACAGGTTTGAGTCGAAAACATCTTTTTGAAGCCTGCAATGAAGCACTCCAACGCCTTCAAGTGGATTATTTGGATTTGTATTTTTGCCACCGCCCCGACACTTCCGTGCCAATGGAAGAAATCGTTTGGACGATGAATAACCTGATAAATCAAGGCAAAATCCTCTATTGGGGAACGAGCGAATGGAGCGCAACCCAAATCATGGAAGCCCACAAAGTCGCCAAAGAATATAAACTCATTGCGCCCACAATGGAGCAACCACAATACAATATGTTTTGGCGTGACCATATTGAAGGCGATTATTTGGATGTGTTCCGCACAATAGGTCTCGGCACAACTATATGGTCTCCCTTAGCGGGTGGCACTTTAACGGGCAAATACGCCGCCAATATTCCCGACGAAACTCGGATGGATTTGAAAGGTATGCAGTGGCTTAAAGATATTGCACTCACGCCTGAACGATTGGATAAAGTAAAACAACTCAATCAATTGGCTTTGGATATGGGTACGTCTTTGGCGAAATTGGCGATAGCGTGGTGTGCTAAAAATCCAAATGTCTCGACCGTCATATTGGGCGCATCGAAGCCCGAACAATTGACCGAAACCTTGACTTCTTTGGACGTTATTCCGTTGATTACCCCCTCAGTAACGGAGCAAATTGAGTTGATTTTGGGCAATAAACCTGTGTTTAAAATAATGTAACGCATAAAGGTTTATTTTTTAACATATAGGCATAATAAGTAGTATTGAGCAAATAGTATTGAGTATTGAGACCGATAAAGCATTGATAGTCAATGGTTTATGGGTCTAAATACTCAATACTATTTACTCAATACTACTTACTGTGTCTCAGCGATTCTCGCTATTAAAGTTATTTAAAATATGAAGTGCTTTAATCCAATGGGTTTTAACCCATTGTGTCAATATTTTATCCGCAATGGGTTAAAAC
>JAYTMW010000385.1:0-4193 GCA_043728105.1 Saprospiraceae bacterium
ATCTATTATAACGGATTTAATTTAATCTACCTTTTGCAGGTTTAGTTTAGCTTAATTCGTTGAGTATCAAGTAGTTAGTAGTTTTTGTAATCACACCAAATTAAATGAATGACTATGAAAAAGATTCTACTAATTACATTATTAAGTTTTGTTTGCTTTGTCTCTAATGCAGTGACTTACTATTGGGTAGGCTTATCCTCTACGGGCTCTTTTGATGATGGTGCAAATTGGAGTATTACTTCGGGAGGTGCGGGTGGAACTGTTAGACCAACTTCCAGTGATATGATTGTTCTTGACAAAACGGCTGTTATCAGTTTGCCGACTGGAATTTCTGTTTCTTCAATAACTGTGAAAGCAAATGCTGGATTTAAACCTGTATCAAATGCGTCAATAACTGCTAATACGGTGATAATTGATGCAGGATTTACGTTTACTTTGAATGCTGTTGGAGGCAGTGGGACGACATTAACCGTAACTACGATAAGTGTAGGCGGCACATTAGACCTATCAGCGGGCGGTGGTGTTTGTGATTTAACCGTTAAAGGGGGATTGTTTGGCGGCAGTATTAAAAGAAGTGAAAATGGTGGCACTTACAGTAAGATTCGATTTACAGGAACAAGTCAGCAAACATTTTCTGCTTCTTTAGACCCTAATAGTAAAATTGATGTTACTGTCGATAATATAAACAACGTATCCATGGGTTCTGATATTAATATTCCTGGCACGTTGACTTTAGTTAGCGGTAAATTAATCGTTAATAACTACAATCTTTCAATTAAAAATGATTTTACGGGCAATTATAGTGCGGGCAAGTATGTCGTTTTGAATAATACAAGTGGGAGCTTAAAGTTACAAAATATAGGAGACGATAGACCTAATATAGACCCTTTCTTGAGTGTTTTCAAAGGTAAAATATTCCATGTAGGAGTCTCTACAACAAGTGCAGATCCAATTTACATAGCTAACAATCAAGGAATTGATGTTTTTAATGATTTTACAGTAAAATTAAAGGCAGGCGTGCCAACGGGCGCAGCCAACCCTAATCAAGTTTATCAAAGAGAATGGGATATATCAACAACATCAAACAATGCGAACATCGAACTGGAGTCTTCCGTTTTAGGCAAACCAGTTGGATTTGTCTCTGGTTCAAAAGTTATTGGTCATTTCGTTGGTGGGATTTGGGTGGAGAAAACCGCCGTTGAAGGTACAGCTTATGGGTTAGCATATTCTGCAAATTTCACGTCTTTCTCTCCGTTTGCGGTTGGTAATGCAAGCGGCTTTCTACCTGTAGCATTAACTTTCTTCAAAGCAAATAAAAAGCAAAACACCAATCTTCTAAATTGGCAAACTGCTTCCGAAAAAAACAACAGCCATTTCGACATCGAACGTTCGATAACAGGGCAGGGCGATTGGGCGAAATTGGGTACCGTTAAAGGCAATGGTAACAGCCAAATCATCCGTGATTATGTATTTACCGACAATACCCCCCTCAGTATTTCTTACTACAGATTGAAGCAAGTGGATATTGACGGCGGGTTTGAATATTCAAATGTTGTGAGTGTAACAACTAAAGGTGACAAGTTTAAGATAAACGCTTTGTATCCTAATCCAACAAAAGATAATATAGCGATTCAAATTGAGTCAAATAAAAACGAAGTAGTAAATGTATCTGTGATGGATTTGACGGGTAGGGTTGTTTTGACTCAAAATGCCTCAATTACTGAGGGGGTCAATTCGTTGAATGTCAACACGGCATTTTTGAGCAGTGGTATATATATGGTGTCGTTAAAAAACAGCGAAAGTATTATTGTGAATAAAATTGTTAAAAATTAAGTAAAATGGGTAATGAGCATATTTCGCTCATTACCCATTGTTTATTACGGGTGTAGTTCCCATTTAATGTATTTACTCACTGTTTTAGCTTCGCTAAAAGGCGTATTAAAAAAAAGGACTAAATTACTTCAATCCGAAAGAAAAAACTTTCAAGTACGCATTTTGTGCGAAGCACAAAACAGTGAGTAAATACATCAAATGGGAACTACACCCGTTTATTACTCTACCCATTTTAATTACAACAACCATTACCCGAACAAACCAAATTCGTTCTATAACGTGTTGTTTGATTCATGTTTGTAACGGATAATTGGTTGGTATTTGCGCCTGAAATATCATTCCAAGTCACACCTTTATCTTTACTATTTTGCCATTGAATTGAGCAACCCACGCCACCACTCACATCAGCCGAAAGCAACACATTCGTGCCATTGCAAACGGCGGTTGTATTTGCCGTCACCTTTATTTTTGGCTTAGGCAAAATTTGAACTTTTGCGATGCTGGAAGTGACTGCCGAACAACCCAAAGCGGTTGTTGATATTTTGACACGATAAAAAGATGTATCACTCACAAGGCTCGAAGGCGTATATGTGATGCCCGAAGCACCCACCACATCCGTCCAAGTCACATTGTCTTTGCTTTTTTGCCAAGTGAAAGTCAATGAACCAGCACCACCCGCAACTGAAATTTTTAAAGATATATTGCCACCAATGCACTCGTTCAAATCGCTCAAATTGCTCGAAATACTGAGGGGGTCAGCAATTGTTAACATAATTTCATCGCTTGCATCACAGGTTTTATTTACCGTGATTGTCCAACGCAAAGTAGCGGTTGGTGAGTTAAGCGTCACTTTTGCCGTTGGCGAATTGATGTTATCGAAAGTTACATTACCGTTTACGACCGTCCAACTGCCAACACCATCAGCGTTTGAATTGGCATTCATGGTAAATATATTGCTACATTGCATTTCATCTTCACCTGCGTCTGCCGTTGGCGGATTCACCACTTTTACACTTGTTTTTGCTTCAAGCAAACCACAACCATTGCCCGTAGCATCCACTTGAACCTTGTAATAAGTGGTTTTTGTTAATCCTGACACACTCAAATTATTGTCGGATGCAGTAGTGTTTGACGTAAAATTGCTATTGTCATTTGATTGAAACCATGTATAGTTTAACGCACCAATGCCACCAACTACAACGGCTTTCAAATCAACGGGCTGTCCATTACAAATGACAGCATTATTCAAATTTAGATTAAAATTCAATTCAGGTTTTTGAGCAACAATCACTTCAAAAGCGTCATTGCCTTGACAACCGTTTGCATCAACCGTGGCAAGGCTGATTGAACCTGTGCCAGTGGTCGTCCAATTGACTTTGATGGTGCGAGTGCCTTGCCCCGATACGATTTCGCCACCTATAACCGTCCAATTATAAGACGTAAAAGGCTGTGTAGTCGTGTAAGTGCTATTTGGATTTGAGATACAAGTCTCATTCAAACCCGCAATTTCAGGTTTTTGAGGATTAATATCGGGTTTAGAATAACTAACACAAGGGTCAAAAGATACTGCGAATTGACGGAACAATGAACCCGTGAAATTAGTAGTGCGCACACCCAAACGAATTGAAAAGACATTGTTTTGACCAGGATAGTAAAACGTAGCTTTCACTTTTGGGTCGGTAGAAATGCTTGGATATTCATTGATTGAACCTAAAACCATTGCAAAAGGTGGCTCATTCAACACTGTTAATTCACTCGGTGCATTCAAAATATAACCATTTGAATTGATATGACCATGAATTTCACGGAAGTTACTATTGCCATCTACATCATAAGACGTAACACGAGAAGAACTCGGCAAATTTGCGGGTGTATTCGTACCCGCAGCCACGATGCTGACTTTCCAATCAATATATGAATCTTTGCCGTTTATAAAATTCAGAAAAATCTCGGGACACCAATCATCCACATTGACAGAAGTGTTGTCAATATTATTCAAAGAATCTGCATTAACAGTATTTGTAATTTCCACAAGGGCATCAAAGCCAGGCATAACATTTGAAAAACGCCATTTATCGTCTTTTATACCCGCTTTATCTTGCGTTTTTTGCACATTATTGAAAACCAATTTAGAATAATTGTTACAAGACTGAACAATACAACCGCATCCAGCAAAAGCCGCCACTTTTATTTTTGTACTCGACGAAATCGCCTTACCACAATTGCCGCTTGATGTGATAACCAAACGATAAAATTGGGTTGTCGGGGTTGAAGTAGGCAAAGTCAAAGTTGTATTATTCTGACCATTCATGTCTGCCCAAGTGAGGCTATCTGGGCTGTTTTGCCATTGATAAAAGAAC
>JAYTMW010000386.1:0-2240 GCA_043728105.1 Saprospiraceae bacterium
TCGTCTTCAAACATGATTGCCCGTATCATCATTATCATTTCGGTTTTTTAACAAATGTCTGACATTTGTTTTGCTTTGCATATCCCCAATATTGGGGAGGGAATTAGAATCAGGATTATTATGATTTTAGAGGATTTAATAGGATTATTTACCACTCGATTTAAATAATCCTATTAAATCCTCTAAAATCCCAATAATCCTGATTCAAATAAACTTCCTAATTCTAATAAATACTCATCCTGATTCAAATCACAACTCAGGTATCAACATCGAAATCACTGTCCCTACTGAGGGGGTGCTTTTTATATCAAACTCAATAAAACTTTCTTCGGCGCGGCGGCGGTAGTTTTTCAAACCATTGCCATCGTAATTATCGGCTATATTGAAGCCTTTGCCATTGTCTTGTATGGTCAGTCGGATGCCTTCTTTTTCACGTTTCATGGTGATAATGGCTTTGGTGGCGTCTGAATGTTTAGCGATATTGTTGACAGCTTCTTTGAAAATGAGATAGACGTTTTGGCGTTGTTCCATACTGATTTTGAAGGGTTTGGTCATGTCCACCTCATTGTGAATGGTGCAAAGGATTTCGCGGTCTTGCAAAATTTGGCAGGCAAAAGTGCTCATGCGGTCGAATACGCGGTCAAACGAATCATTCTCTGGGTTGATAGACCAAACAGTGTCGCGCAGATTGAGATTGGTCTGGTCGGTGGCATTTTTCATGCGCTCTAAAATTTCAGCGACTTCCGGCGCATTTTTTCCCAAGCGTTTTTGAATGGTGCGAATAGAAATACCAATACTGCTCAATGTCGCTCCTACTTCATCGTGCAAATCGGCGGCAATATGATTGCGAATCGTTTGAACTTTTAGTTTTTGACGCAGGTTGTAAATATTCCAAAAATATGTAATCGCTCCTGCTATCAACAAACCATAGAGCAAAAGCGAGGGATAAAACCACCACTCTTCATCAAGCGACCGCTCGACATGAACTTTACTCACCGCTTTTGTCGTATCGTTATTGACTTTTACCCAAAAATTATAATCGCCACCTTTCAATCGCGTATAACGTGTAATGGGATGTTTTGTTTTTTTTGGGACATTATCGAATTTTTCCAGGAAGTAAGTATAAACGGTAGAATCATTTTGTGGAATAGGGGTTGAAAACTCGAAAACAACGTCTTCTTCTAAGGCTTTTACGTTTAGATTCTTCACATCCGCAGCGGCTTTGTCATTGATTAATACCTGCTTTATCATAATTGTGGCTGTATCCTGCGCGTTGGCAAGCATGGGCAGAGGAACAGCAAGCAAAAGGAACAATACAACAGGTGTTTTCATGATGTAGGTTAACTGTTTTTTTACATGGTTTGTAAGTTATAAAGTTAGAAAAGAATTGTTACACAAGCAAATTTATAAGTTAAAATCTGAATAAGTTTTTTGTTTCTATATGAAAAATTATAGTGCGTTTCGATTCATCAAACTGTTAAATACTGAGGGGTATGAAAAACTTAAATTCAAAAACATCGTTATATAATTTATGGATAAGCCGCTTATATTATTTGATGGGGTTTGCAATTTATGCAATGGAACGGTTCAGTTTGTTATCAAGAATGATCCTGAAGGTTATTTTCATTTTGCCTCGTTGCAATCTGACAAAGGACAAGCTATTTTGAAACAGTTTGGTATGAGTACCAATGATTTTGATACATTTATTTTTGTAGAAAACGGCAAGGCTTATACAAAATCAACGGGCGTTTTAAATGTTATCAAGCATTTTAAAAACTTTTATAGATTTTTTTCTTTTTTAATAATTTTACCTGCACCCATTAGAGATTTTTTTTATACCTTTGTAGCACGAAACCGCTATAAATTTTTTGGAAAGAAGGAACAATGTATGATACCAACCCCCGAACTCAAAGCTCGTTTTCTGAGCTAAAACTCACTTCGGTACGAACCCTACAATTTTTATTTGAAAAAATCTATGAGATTCATGACATCTGTTTTTTTCCTTGCGTGATGTTGAATCTGGACACAATTTATGCGTTAAAATCACTGTTTTTTAACGTTTTTCAAGGAAAAAATCCCAATTTTTGATTAAAGCAGCACTATTTTTTGTAAATAAAAAATTCATCGTAAAGCATGAAGCACCTACTAACAGGGACGCTCTTTCTGTTGTTTTTATGTTCAGACATAAAAGCAAATTATAATGTATTAAACTTCAATTCAGCGGATAATCTTGCGCTGAA
>JAYTMW010000387.1:0-2437 GCA_043728105.1 Saprospiraceae bacterium
GTAAAAGGGTAAAGCTTTCAAGGGTTTACAATTTACCCCTGATTTAACTACCTACCGCCATACGGAAACTTTAAATTTGTTGCTGTATGGTTTGGAAAAAAGAGAGCATTTCATTAAAAGTTATTAAATGTGTAGGTGTTTGAAGCAAACGTTCTTGTAGTTTTTTGAGATATGAAACATTAATAAGGACATGTGCTGAACCTTTATTATATTTTTTAGGCAATAAAAGATGATGTAAGTAGAGCCTGCTGAAAAAGTGAAATAGTCAAAATTTGAAGAATATTGAAAATCGTTTTTGAAAGACAAAGCGCATCTGAGCCTAAAAAAGGTTGATTTTAGATATTTGAAAACAAGGCACGCCGAAGCAGTGATAGCCTTTTGAGCCACTTTTAGCAACTTGACGATGTTGATTATAAAAAAGATATTAGCAATCCAAGATTCAGAAGTTGTTGCTGTTTTAGCTTTTACTTTAATTAAATCATAAGCATCCTTAGCTGTACCAAATTGACCTTCTACGTGATTTCTTTGATTGGCTTCTTTGAGTTGTACTTTGGAATAAGGCTCAATAATTTGCCCTTGCTTATTTTTTTTGGGTCTGCCTAATGGCTGCCCTCGATGTTGAATATTGTTTTGTTTGAGATAAGCTCGATTGGCATTGGTCATGTAGATTTGATCGGCTAAAACGAGTTTTGGATACCTCTGATATTGTTTTTTGAAGGTCTCGACTTGTCCGATTAAATCAACGCCATCATTGTAAGCGTCCCATGAGATTCTGAAAATGCGATTCGTACCATTGACAATACTAAGGGCTACTTTTGAACCAAATTCAGTTTTCTTAGCGGCTTTGCCCCGTATAATAGGACGGACATGAGGTTGGTGAATACTGAGAATTCGGTCATCACATTGGTTCACTTGGCGGTCACTCATTTGGCGTTGTTGACGATATATTTCTTGACAAACCAACCAGTTCTTGTATAAGGATTTTGTTTTGGGTGTAAAAGGAATTGGTAGATTGTTTTTCTCTAAAATTGTCCATAAGTTATTGATAGTCAATAGATTACGCTCTATATATCCGAGTTGTTTTTTAATTGCTTTGCGGATGACTTTTCTTGATTTTTTCCGTTTAAGAGCGGCATTTAAATAATCCTTACGAGCGATTTTTCGATAGCTTCGGGGCTTAATTGTCAGCGGGCTGAGTTCATAAAATGTATCTATAAGGGATTCGGTAAAAACTCTGACATCGTTGAGCAAATCTAAATCCGTGGGAAATTTGATTTTTTGTTCCGCCACTGTGGTATCTATGATTAAAGTATCTTTGAGCGAGATGGGGGTTTCAGCTTTCACCTTATCATTTGTATTTATTGAACCTGTTGAACCTGTTGAATCTACTTTATTCTCTGATTCTTTTGGATTGAGTTGAGCCGATTCGAATGTTTCAATTTGTTTGATAATCGACAAAGACCATTCATCAAATTCCATAATGCCCATCCGTTTACGAAAAGTCACTAACAGTGAAGGGTCAAAAGCGATTTTTGTTTGGAAGGAACTAAAGCCTATGAAATACTGCAAATAAATATTTTCTTGCAACGTATGAACCACCTCACGGTCGTCCAATTTAAGCATATGCTTGACTATCATAGCACCAATGACCACTCGGGTATCTATCGTACCCCGTCCCATGTCACTTGACATTTGGCGATGATAGACGCTCGCCAACTCATCCCAAGGCAGAACGCTCGCTAAAATGACCCATCGGTTGTCTGGCGATAGGCTTTGCTCGAAGGGCGTTTTGAAATCTATGATGCACAGTTGATGCTGTGAGGTGTACCGAATCATGAGGACTTATGGCTTTTGTTTAGCTGAAAAAAAAATTAAGCTGCAAGGATATTGACTACAAAGTACAATTTATCTTGCACTTATTCTTCTTTTTCCTCGCTTTTTTTTAACCTAATTTATTCAGTATCAATGAGTTATGTATTGAATTTTACTTTTTCAGCAGGCTCTAAGTATGTAAGTTGTCACTTACAATTTGGTGGGGAGCTAATGGTGATACCATAAATACAAGTTTTCCTTGGTGTAGTTCATAGTTGCCGTTATCGGGCGGAGTCAGCCTCTTATAATCCTCGTAAGTGAGCAATTTTTTTTTGAGAGTCTGAGTTTTTTTACCTTTAATTACAACTGACATTTGTATTTTTTTTACAAAGTAATGAGTTTTAATTTTATAAAAATGCCCCCCTCAGTATTTCAGAGGAAAATACTGAGGGGGGCATTTTTATAACTCATTGATTTACAATTATTTATAACATTCTAAAAGTTAAAAACTTTTGGAATGTTGTACACATAAAAATAGGCTCAAGCAGCGATTGCCACTTGAGCCTTATTTTTATTATCAGTAGAACAATGTCAAAATTACTTAATTTCAACTTGTGCACCTGCA
>JAYTMW010000388.1:0-3634 GCA_043728105.1 Saprospiraceae bacterium
GGCACATCTTGCTGCACATTCGCAAATTTATACGTAAATACTGAGGGGTCTTTCTCGTCCTTTTTCAAACGGTATTGATAGCCGTTGACATCAATAAACACCTCATTGGGCATGATAGCACCATCCACTTTCACCGTCAAATCGTAGTCTTGAAACTGTACTACTTTTAATTTTTCTTTATCCAAAAAAAACTTAAAAGGTGCTTTGCGCTCAAATTGCTTGTTGTAATTGAACAAACGAGCCGTCGCTTCTTGGATAAAACTCGGCGCAATCACCATGATGCCCAAAAGCAACAAAAGCGGCGGCAAGGCATAACGCAAATGTTTTTTATTTTTTTGTAAATCAATCGCCGCTTTGAAAGGCACGGGCTTGATTTCTTCTGATTTTTGATTGATGGAAGCCAAAATCAAATCCCGATTTTCCAAAGTATCGGCTTGCTTGCGGAGTTGAAGAATGTTCAAAAGTTTATCCTTCACATTCGTAAAATGCTCGCCCACGATGCTCGCCGCTTGCTCATGCGAAATAACTTTTCCCAAATGGAAATAATGAAACAAAGGCACAAGTACCCAAGCCACCAAAGCCAGAACGCTCACACCCACAAAACCCCAAAACATCGGCGTTTTTACGGAGGGAGAGAAATAAAAGAAGTTCTCCGCAAAGTTGAGCCCTAAGAACAAAGCCAAAATCAACCCCACGCTATAAAGGCTACCCCGAATAACTTGATTGATGTAGTATTTACGGATAAATTCATCGAGTTTTTGAATCAGTAATGCGTAATTATCTTTTTGCAAAGCCATGCTATATTTGTTTATGTAGCGGCGATTTTAACCGCAGTTGAAGTTTATAATTTGTTGATTATCAAGGGTTTAGTTTTCAAAACCTTCTTTTGTTGTGTATTCTTCTTTAGTATTAGGAAGATAGACTGATGTACCTTTTATAAACTTTATTTTACCGTTTACTATCTTATAAAATTCTGTATCGAAGCCTCTATGATAGAAATTCTTAACCTTTATTCTTTTTTCATTAGGTAAGAATTCAGGACTTACTAATTCTTCAAATTTATCAACCTTTATAAATGCCTTTTTTTCAGGTTTTACCAAAAAAAGAGCCCACCATTTATTGCTACGACCATCTTCGCTAATTTTAATAAGAATATCTTTTACACCATCTTCATCCATATCTTCGAATTTATAAAATGTAGAACTTCCCATCAAATCAGCTTCTATGAATGTATCTTTTCGGACTTTTTCCCATGAATCTTTTTTATCCTCAAAAGTAGAAATATTATGTTTTTTAGAAGATTCATCAAAGGAAGCCAAAAAAGCGTAGTTCGATTTTACCAATGTTAAACAAACTGAATCAATATTCTCTATGTCTTTTTGCGCTAAAATTATTTTATAGTCCAACTGACACGGTGAAGGTTCATTTAATGTCTTAATCGTATTGAGAAGCATTGAAGTATCGCCATGAGATTTAAGACTATCTTGACCAACAATTTTAGTCGTTTGAGTCTCATTTTTATTGTCAGAAACACCACAACTTAGCAAAGCTAAGAGACAGAAAAGTAATATAAAAGTTGTACGCATATAAAAAATAAATTTACAGTATTTTGCTTCGCAAATATAACGAAAAAAATGATGTTAAGTTGCTTAAAAAACAAACTGCGCCCAATCATTGTGACATGATTGGGCGCAGTTTGGGCGAAAAACAAAATTTATAATTTCGTAGCTAAAAGCGTCAATCCAACATTATACAATTGACGATTGTAGTAATCTGATTTATTAGATGTGCTTGTCAACAAAAACAACTCTGCCGTAGGTTGAATAGACAGTTTTATTTGCTTGAAAAGCGACACATCATAGCCCAAACCAAAGCGAACGGTTGCATTTACATCTCGGTAGCGAAATTGAGTTTCATAAAATCCTTTTTCGCTTGCAACGTAAGAAGATTTGTCATAATTAACGCCTACGAATGACAATTTTTGATTATTGTCGTAGTTGTAACTTGTTATATTTTCATTGATGCGAAAATTAATCGAAGCCCCCCCCAAAATATAGGCTTTTGGCATTGGATAATACTTAATACTGAGGGGTATATCCAAATAAGAACTATTAAAATGGTCAATGATATAACTGCCACTCACCTCTTTCAAACTGAGTATAAAACCATAAGCCCCTTGCTTATAAGGCAATGTTGCATAACCTGCATTAAGATAACGTAAACCCGTTTGCAACACGAGGGTTTGACTTAAAGGAAACTCTACTGAAAGCCCAATGTTTTGCGTAAATTTTGGCTGTTCAAAAGCCGATTTCACATCTTTTTGACGAAAATCAGCCTCCGTCGTGAAATTATTGTCTGAATAATTTCCAGATATTTCTATGCCATAAGATATTTTCTTTTGGCTGAAAACTAAATTTGCACAGGTCGTAAGAACCAATAAAAGGAGGATGTGGTAGTTGTTTTTCATACGAAATTTGTTTTAGTAGTTAAGAGATAGAAGCCCAATTGTAAGAATTTCAGAAATTAAATCTTTAAAAACCCTTACACTCATAAAGACGGAGATTGTTGTAGAAAAGGTTGGGTAAATAAAAAAACGAGCCGCTTCGTGTAGAAACAGCTCGTTTTTTTTATTTTTTGGCGAAAATACTGAGGGGGTCATGCTGCTTTCGCACTAAGCCCTTTTCGATTTGCAAAAGCTGACAACAACGTCTCAAATTGCCCTTCATAGATTTCTTTTTCCTCATCGGTGCAGTTATCAGAAGCCAATCTTTCAGCAACATAATTATTGTGAATTGTAGAAGTTTCAACAACAAAGTAAGTCAACTCCGAAGGGGTAAGACTTAGCATGAAATTTTTCAATAAAATTTCTGCTTTGGGTGTATTCTGTACACTGAAATATTCAGTTAAGAACTTATCAAACTTAGGATTATTTCTCATTTTCTTAGAATTTTTCTTAATTTAATCATTTCATCCAAAAAGGTATCTCTTAAATCATTGAGTCCTTTTTTACCTAATTGTTTTAAAAATGCTTCTTCATAAATTGCTGTCATTGTAAGTTGGTCTTTCCGTAATTTATAATACATTTCAGCTTCCTTCTTGTCCATAGCTATTCGTTTTGGTTTGTCTTTTATAGTTTTCTCTAAAATAATTTTTTACAAATTTAATTTATTTTTTGAAATGACGCTTAAACAATTAAAAAATAATGAGGGGGTCATGCCGCCTTCGCAACATTAGTTTTTTTCTCTTTTTTAATAATGACCCTTGTTTCTTCAAGAGAATTTTCCAAAAGAGAAATTGCCTCATCATTTCCAATGGATAGAAGCTCATCCCAAATGTCAACCAAATCCGTAACGAGGAATTTGTGGAGTTCTTCGGGGGAGAGTGTGAGCATGTAGTTTTTCAACAACTCATTTTTCTCTTCCTCCGAAACGGAAGCCTTGTATTTTTCTTCAAAAGCGATAACGTTTTCCATTGAATAAGGCAAAAAAGATTCAGAAACTAAAAAATACTGAGGGGGTCATGCCGCTTTCCTAACAGCTTTCTCTTTCATCATTCTGTCCATCAAATCAGAATATTTTTCGTGAATATCTAACAATGATTGTCTTTCATTGTCACTCAAACCACCCTCGGCTTT
>JAYTMW010000389.1:0-5180 GCA_043728105.1 Saprospiraceae bacterium
GGATTTTGGTGAAAATCACGTCTCCAAGTAATGACTTTTTGCTCAACAGCTTGTGCGAGCTTGTCCATTTTTGTTTTAAGTGCTGCGTTTTTGTCGGTTTGAGCGTTTAAACTTAGGCTCAAAAGTAGCGGGAGAGCCACGAAGGAGCCCCTCAGTCCCGAAAGAGTTCGGGATGTCGCTTTACTCCATATTTTTACGATTTTCATATACTTGATTTTGTTTTTTAAAAAAAATTAAAATAATGCGCTAAAAATAATGAACCTTATCATAATTCATCGTTTTTATAAAAAAAAACGGTGTACTTACGTCGAAGTACACCGTTTTTTGGTTGAAATACTGAGGGGCCTCTTTTTATCGAAAAATTTCACTCAAATCCAATTCGATATTGAGTGTTTTATCTATCAATCGGTCTTTGTAAGTGTAAATTTCAAAATCTTCAAGATTACTGAAAACATAAATAGAACGCATAGAAGGCATCACTAACCAATACGATTTTATACCCGCTAAAAAATATTCAGAACGCTTTTTCATCAAAACAGAAGTGGGTTGCATTTCTGAAATAATTTCGATAGCACAAAGTGGTAGTTCATCCATACGTACTTCATTGTTATCGGGGTCGAAAACCAAAGGCTCATATATTGCCAAATCTGGAACTCGCTCACGTATAGGTAAATCAAGTGTAATTTCAGGTAAAATAGAAAAACGATTTTTTGTTGCAAGGCGTAAACTAAAAATCAGGTTTCCTTGAATAATTGAATGATTTTTATCGGGCATAGGTTTTCCTCTTTCTGTTTCGTAATCAGAAGTTGTTACTAATAATGTTGGTGCCAATTCTTCTCTTAAATCTGACATGATTATTTTTTCTTTCAAAGTTACAACTTTTCTTTTTAAAACAAAAAAAATAAGTAAAAATACTGAGGGGGTAACAAAAAACCGAAAAACGTAGTAAACATTGTGTTAATCTAAAATATTAAACTTGATGGGGTTCATTTTGCAAAGCCTTTATTACTTTTGATTTTTTATCTCAATAAATTAAAATATTTAATTTGTAACGTATTGATTTACAATAAAATAAGTTGAAAATGATGATTCAGAAAATGCTTCGTTTGGTTCTTTTATTCACTGTTATTGCGCTTTCCGCAACCGCACAAACGCCTCGAAAACCCATTGGTAATCTTTTAGTAGAAAATATTCCCGACCTACCCGCCGACCTTACAGAACGTTGGGAGCAATATCAAAACATTCGTTCTGCGAGCTTTGCTGATTGGAATGCGAAGGGCGATGGCATCTATATTTCTACTCGTTTTGGCGATGTGGCGCAGATTCATCACGTAGCAAAAGCGGGTGGCGCACGGGAGCAAGTGACGTTTTATAAAGAGCCTGTTTCTTTCGTCCGCACTTGCCCCGACCCTACCAAAGATGGTTTCCTTTTCTCACGTGACAAGGGCGGTAATGAGAATTTTCAGATTTATAATTTTGATAGAAAAAATGGAAAAACGACTTTGCTAACCGATGGTGTGAGCCGCAACGGTAATTACCGTTGGAATAAAAAAGGTGATAAAGTGTTTTACACTTCGACAAAAAGGACGGGTAAAGACGTAGATTTTTACGTGGCCCCCCTCAGTAATCCCGAGGCTGCGACCATGATTTTAGAGAATAAAGGCGGCGGTTGGGGCATGGTAGATTGGAGCGACGACGAGTCTCGTATGCTCGTGCGCAACGGTATTTCTGCCAACGAATCGAAGATTTATATGTATGATTTGGTCTTAAAAAAATTAGAACCCATTAATCCTTCTGAAAAGCAAATTTCGTACAGTGGTATGCAGTTTTCAAAGGACGGCAAGGGTATTTACATTCTTTCGGACGAAGATTCGGAGTTTGCGGGCTTGCGTTATTACGATTTTACGACAAGAAAACAGTCAAAAGTAGTAGAATTGAATTGGGATATTGAGAATTTTGAGATTTCAGATAACGGCGCAATGATGGCGTTCAGCGTCAACGAAGGTGGTTTTTACAAAGTTTATTCGATGGATACGAAGACGATGAAATATACCCCCCTCAGTATTTTGCCCAAAGGAGTCATCGGTGGATTGAGTTTCAACAAAGACAACCAACGTTTGGCTGTGAGTGTGACCACAACTACCACGGCGAATGATGTGTATGTCGTAAACTTGAAAACCAACAAAATGGAACGTTGGACGATGAGCGAAATTGGTGGTTTGAATACCGCCTCTTTTTCGGATTGTACTTTGATTGAATTTCCGACTTACGATAAAGACGAAAAGGGCAAACAACGCATGATTCCCTCGTTATTATATATGCCTAAAAATGCGAAGGGCAAAATACCCGTGGTGATTGACATTCACGGTGGTCCAGAAGGGCAATCGTACCCAAGTTTTTCAAATTGGCGGCAGTTTTTGGTCAACGAATTGGGTATTGCGGTGCTAGTGCCTAACGTGCGTGGTTCGTCGGGCTATGGCAAAACGTATTTGAAATTGGACAATGGTATGTTGCGTGAAAACTCCGTCAAAGACATTGGTTCGCTTTTGGATTGGGTCGAAAAACAACCGAATTTGGATGCCGCACGGGTAGCCGTTTTTGGCGGAAGCTACGGCGGCTACATGAGTTTGGCGTGCATGACTAATTACAATGCACGCTTCAAATGTGGTATAGATTTGTTTGGCATTTCCAATTTTGTTACGTTTTTGAAAAATACATCAGGCTATCGGGTTGATTTACGCCGAGTGGAATATGGCGACGAGCGTGAACCCGCTATGGCTGAACATTTAGAAAAAATATCACCCCTCACGAACATCAAAAACATCACAAAACCGATGTTTATTTATCAAGGCGAAAACGACCCTCGTGTGCCTTTGAATGAGAGCGAGCAAATGCTGGAGGCGTTGAAAAAAGGCGGCGTAAACTCGTGGTATGTGCGGGCGAAGGATGAAGGACATGGTATTGCTAAAAAAGCTAATCGGGATTATACTTATGCGGCGATTGCGCTGTTTTTGAAGAGTAATCTCTGATTATTATTGATTTTGATAAAGAAAAGGCTCAGATACCCCCTCAGCCAGCCTGCTGGCAGAGGCAGGTATTTGAGCCTTTTTTTTGTAAAAAAATTAACCCACCGCCGCTATTTCCAAATTTTCAATCAAGAGCAAACGTATATTCAACACATCTTCAATTTTCCATAAAGTATCAGTTGTAAAGTTATGACAACCACTTAGCCAACGAGATATTTCAGAAGGTTTCTTACCCATTTGTTGAGCGAACTCTTTTTGCGACCAACCACGTTGTTGAATCGCATCAGCAATACGAACCGCCAAAGACATTTGACGATCAATTTTTCCTACAACATGTATAGGCGTAGTAGCCGCCAAATGTTTTATGATATTGCTGCCGTAAGATTCGGCTTTATTCATTTGTTTCATCATAATCAAAAATACAATTAATTATTTAAAAAATTAGCTTACAAGTTAATTTTTTAAAAATAATGCTTTAAGCAATGATGCCGTCATTCCTCAAAAAGATTCACCCACACAATAAAACCAATTTTTATTATCTTTGCCCCATGAAAAACTTACCAATAGGCATACAAACCATAACGGAGATACGGCGTAAGAACTGTGTTTACGTGGATAAAACCCAATTAATACATCAATTGGCAGGTTTAGGAAAATACTATTTTCTGTCTCGCCCTCGTCGTTTTGGCAAATCCCTATTGGTATCCACGCTTAAAGAGTTGTTTGAGGGTAACAAAGCCGTCTTTGAAGGGCTTTGGATTGAGTCGCAATGGGATTGGTCGAAAACAAATCCTGTTATTCATATTTCTTTTGATAGTGTAGATTATCAAGGATTGGGTCTAAATAAGGCAATTATACAAGCCTTGAATAATTGTGCAAAAAAATATGAAATTCGTATAGAAGCCGAAACGCTCAAATCTACATTTACGGAACTGATTGAGCAGTTGGATAAAAAGTACGGTAAAGTTGTTATTTTAATAGATGAATACGACAAGCCTATTTTAGATTTTTTAGAAACGGAAAAACTTGAACAAGCCAAAGCCAACCGAGACGTTTTGAGGGATTTTTACAGCGTTTTGAAAAGTGCGGACGCTCAATTGGAATTGGTTTTTATTACGGGTATTTCTAAGTTTTCAAAAGTATCTATTTTTTCGCATTTGAATAATTTGACGGATATAACGCTTTCGGAAAATTACGCTGCCCTCACGGGTTATACGCAAGAAGAATTAGAGCTAAATTTTGATGATTATCTAAAACTTATTGAGCAGAAACTTAAATTGAATAGAGAGGAGTTGCTGCAAAATATGAAAATCTGGTACAATGGTTTTTCGTGGGACGGTGTGACGAAGGTTTATAATCCTTTCGGTACACTCAATTTTCTATCCGATAAAGTGTTCAGAAACTATTGGTTTTCTACGGGTAGCCCTCGTTTTTTGATTGAACAAATGAGATACAAGGAGATTTACAACGTTGAAAACACAGTTGTAAATAATGTTGTTTTGGATAAATACGATATTGATAATTTAGAGTTGATTCCGCTTTTGTTTCAAACGGGTTATTTGACGGTGAAAGAAATAGATATAATGACGGGTGAAATGGTTTTGGACTATCCTAACAAAGAAGTGCGGGAATCAATGTACCAATATTTGATAGATGACCTCTCTAAAAATCCGAGTCGGATGCACACAGGGCGCACCATTCAAGACCTTAGCAAAGCTTTTATGAATCGGGATTTAGAACAAGTCCAAAATGTCATTAATAGTATTTTAAAAGATTTGCCACACGAGACGTTTGACAAAAAATCGGAAGGTTTATATCATGGTTTGGTGCATCTTATTTTCAGTTATTTGGGTGTTTTTATGCTGAGTGAAGTGCACTCTTATCTTGGAAGAGCAGATGTAGTGGTAGAAACACAAAGCGATGTGTATATTTTTGAATTCAAATTCAATAAAACAGCGCAAGAGGCCATTGACCAAATTTTGAAGAATGACTATTCTGGAAAATATAAAGCATCGGGCAAAATAATCACGGCTATTGGTGTCAATTTCAACGGGGAAAAAAGAGGGATTGATGAATGGTTAGAAGTGCGTTTGTGAGCGATAGTCTTTGATTTTGTGAAGAAAAATGTTGAAATTTGGTTCAAATACTGAGGGG
>JAYTMW010000390.1:0-8903 GCA_043728105.1 Saprospiraceae bacterium
GGTTCGGTATTAAATGGGTTTAAACAGATAGACCATGTGCCTGTTGAGAGCAATAAAAACGGCTTTTTTTCTCTCGTTAAATAAGGAATTAAAGCCGCCGAACTATCGTGAATGCCGATGCCCACGCTAAACCTTCCAAGGGTTTGAAACCCTTGGAAGGTTGTGGAAATAGGTAGAATTGTAGGTAAAAGCCCTTCAAAACCTTGTTTGACCCAATCGTGATAATCCTTTTTAGCAAAATCCCATAACATGGTATGACATCCAATGCTCGTATATTCCGAAGCCAATTTTCCTGTCAATAAACAACTAAAATATTGTGGTAAATGTAGTGTTTTATGTATCTGTTTAAACACATTAGGTCTTGTTTTTTTCAGCCAATAAAGTTGAAAACCTGAATTGAGTAAGCTATCCAAATCGGGGCCAGCCGTGGCGGTACAAAAATCTAAACTACCTCCGTTTTCCACTAAAAAATCTTGTTTGATACTTGGGTCTATTTTCTTCAAATAATTAAAAGGCGTAAATAACAATTTGCCTTTTGCGTCTAAATGAGCGAGCGTTGCACCATACGTAGCGAAATTTATTTTAGAAATTTCTAAGTTTTTGTACCCCCTCAGTATTTTGAGCATCCAACCTTCGATTTTCATTATATCGTCCGTAGGCTCGCCGTCCATATCACCGACTTCTTCAAATACAGTCTGTTGCTCGTCAATGACTTGGAAATCCTTGTCAAAAACGAGGGCTTTTTTGTTGGTTTTGCCGATGTCGAAAATTAAAGTCATAACAGATTGCTTATTGAAGTATTTTAAATCAAATTTTTTTCTTATTTTTGTTACGTGAATTTTAAATACGACATACGAGGGAATCTTCAAACAACCGAAATTGTGCCATTAGATTGGGCTGACTTTAAGACAGCCTTTGTAACAGATTTTTCTAAAATATCTACTACAAGAGAAAAACTTTTAGACAATTTTATAGCGTATTTGAAAATTTTTCAACAAAGTATCAATCCTAATTTCAAAGTATGGATTGACGGTAGTTTTATAAGTACAAAGACAGACCCTCGTGACATTGATGCCTTATTTTTATTAGATTACAAAATCGCTGAACGGTATAAATCTATTTTAGACAATCAGTTTTTTATTAAAGATTATAAATTATCCAAAGGGTTAGATTTGTATTATTCATGTGAATATCCTGAAAATCACAAACGTCATTTTTTAAGTCATTTGAATCATCTCTATTGGCAAGACGTTTATGGTCATACACGTAAGGACATCAATGGACAACAACATTCAAAAGGTTTTATAGAATTAACATTTGATGCAACATGGAAGAATTAGTAAAAACAATAGAAACAAACCATATCGTTGGCGTTTTAGAGCAAATTCAAAAGGTCAATTACATGATAGACTTGCATCGTTTACACAACGACGAAAGCATGATTAAGCAATTTGAACGCCAACGAGAGGGCTTTTTAGAGGAATTAAGTAGCCTTTTTGTTGCTATTCGCATTAAAGCTGAATTACATCCCCTTGCAACGGTTTAACTTTATAACCCCGTTGCCACCGTCTTCGTCCCTCTTTCTTGCGTCAAATTTTCCCGCACTTTCAAACCACGGAAAAGGCTCAATGGGTCTAACGCACCACCCATTTTCAACCTCGCTTCCGCAACCAATGCCCGTACATCCGTTTGATAAGCTGCTTGCAAAATCTCTTGGCAGCGCACCACATCGTTGTCATTTTGGGCATTATTCAAGGCTTTTCTATCAATTAGCAATGATTTTGCGTAGGCTTGCATGATGGCTTCCACGGATTGCAAAAGGTCTTCCAACGGGTCTTTCACGTTGTGCGATGCGTCAATCATCCAGCCCAAATCGGTGGCGTGATTCATGCCTCGTGCGTCCATGCCGTCCACCAATTCGTTGAAAATTAAGAACAATTGGTAGGGATTGATGGCTCCGACCGTCAAATCATCATCACCGTATTTGCTGTCGTTGAAATGGAAACCTGCGAGCTTGCCTTCCATTAAAAGAAGGGCTACAATTTGCTCGATATTGGCGTTGGGCAAATGGTGTCCTAAATCCACAAGCGTGTAGGCTTGCGCACCCAATTTATTGGCATAAAGCAAAGATTGACCCCAATCCCCTACCGTCATGGAGTAAAAATTGGGTTCTGCGCACTTGTATTCGATGAACATTTTCCAATCGCTCGGCAAAGCGGCGTAGATTTCTTTTAAGCTATTCAACGTATTTTGAAACGCTTTTCTGAAATTCAATTGCCCCGGAAAACACGAACCATCGGACAACCAAACGGTGATGGATTTTGACCCCAAATCAACGCCATGCTTTATCACCTCAATATTATGGTCAATCGCTTGTTGACGCACCGCCTTATCCACGTGCTGCAATGAGCCAAATTTATAGCTATGCGCTTGGTCTTTTTGGTCTTGAAACGTATTGGAATTGACGGCATCGAACAACAAACCATGTTGCGCTGCCAACGCCTTTATCGCCTGCGGATTTTCGGGTATATCCCACGGAATGTGTAGCGAAATGGCTCCACTTGAACGGTTTAGTGCGTGAATTAATCCCACATCTTCAATTTTTTCTTCCAAGTTTCGAGGCTCGCCCGTACCCGAAAAACGCCCGAAGCGGGTGCCGCCCGTGCCTAACGCCCACGAAGGTATAGCGATTTGAAAATCAATGAGTTTTTGGATAATCGCTCTTTCGCCTTCTATTTCGGAGGTCAAAAAATCGAGGCGTTTTTTATGTTTAGCGTAGTGTTGCTCGTTGTGGTCAGCTATTTGATTTTTTCCTATTTGCATGATTTTTTTAGTTTTTCTTTGTGATGTGGAATTAACCCCCTCAGTATTTTCAAAAAAAGAGTATATTTGTAATTGCTTTTTCTTGCAAAATCTAAATTTAATAAAAAAAATGAGTGTTTTAGAATTAGATAATCACGATGAAATAGAAGGCTTTAATGACCTTTCAATCGAACAGCAAAAAGACCTACTTGAAGCTATTGCCGAGTCTTATGATGAATCAAAACTAATTCCTCACGACGAGGTTGTAAGTCGTTTAGACAAATGGTTAATTACTACTCCACTTGATGCTCAAACTCGTATTTTAAAATCGTATGAAGAAAGCTATAATCCTGAAAATTGGATTGATCATAATGAAGTTAAAAAGCAACATGCTAAATGGTTGAAAAAGTAATTGATAATAGAACTTTGTAACCCCCTCAGTATTATGACATATAAATCCGACCTATCCTTTTAAAATTACCTATGTTGCTTTCCATATTGGATATTTTTTTTTAAGAAAAACGAAGAGGTAGGTCTCCGTGCGTTGGTTTAACATCTCCATAAATCCTAAAAGGCATTTGTGCATTAATTTGGCATTGGTTAGATCAAGCATGAGACAAGGCATCAACGCACAAAGCCCATTCGTGCAATTATTCGATACGCCCAACCAACGCACGGAGGGCTACCTCTTCGTTTTTCCTAAAAAAAATATCCTATACGGCAAAAATCCTACAAAATCTTAAAAATCCTACCTATCCTAATTCAAATTAAAACACCCCCTCAGTATTTTCACTCATTTCCACCATCATCAAGCAAACTTTCTTGTTGTGTTGCCGCCTTAATCTGCTCCAAATAATTCTGCGTACTAACCACTTTTATCCGTTTATCTTCTTCAATATCCCGTCGAGCTTTTCCTGCCAATGCCCCACCCTGCTGTGCGGCATCTAAATTTTCGTTAAAGCCCTGTGCATCTTCTTGAACGGCAAGTGTGCGGGTCACTTCCTCGCTCAAAGCGGTAAAAATGAGTTCCAAAGGTGTCATGTGGTCACGCAAATTTTCCTTGTTCAAGCCTTTCAAGGCCTTGTGTTCGGAGGGCGAAACACCAAAGGTATTTTTAGCAATTTGAGCCGTCAAAAGGGCATATTCGGGGCTTTCTTTTACGCCTCGTTGTTTCCATTCATCGGTCAATTGCTTGCGGGTTTCGATGCTTTGCATACGGCGTTCAATCCATTCATTGGTGTATCCTTTTGCTCTGTAAATTTCTTTTATGCGTTCAAAACCCAATTCGGGGTCGTGCATATCCTCCATTTTTTCACGCCCCACTTGCGCCAACCATAACTTAAACGGCTCGGCTTTGGGCGAGGGTACAGACATGATAAGGCGGAGTACCCCCTCAGTATTTGCGGCTAAATATTTTCTTGTTTTACCTGTCTCGCCTTTAAAAGCTACGTAGGTACAATTTGTACCCATGAACGCATTGAGTTCCGCATCTCGACTTTTCATGCGTTTTAAATACTGTTGTGGATCTGCGCTATCTGTCAAAACGGCAATCACATCTACTAAGGCAAAATACCAATCGTTGTTATACCATTCACGCCTTATTTTTTGTTCTTCAAAAAGAATTACTTTATCATTTTGTTCCATAATGTTATTATTTTTTGTTTTAAAATTAAAACAAAATTACAATTTTTGTTTTAATTAAAGTAATATTACCCCCTCAGTATTTTGAGCATTTTTACCTCAATCAAAGAAAAAATCACCCTCCATATAAGCCCATTTAAAACCTTCATTCTCTTCAACAATATGCTTAGAGTATTCAATATTGTAAATACCTCGTTGAGTGCTATAAAAAATCGTTCTTCTTTTAGTGCTTAATTCAGGGTCTTCTCCTGCTTTAAGAATATGATGTTGTGTAAGCGTTTGAGAAAAAATATACACATTTTCTTGGCTATTTATCGTAAATTTTGACACAAATTTAGAACAAACAATTGCAGATGTTGAACGCAATTTTAATACTTTATAATCAATATCGGTGCAATCATAAATAGCTGTATTACCAACAACGCCTAATGGAATGAAGGATACATTATTGAAAAACGCATGATAAAACACCGCAAATAAAGTATCATTTCTTTGCGCCGTACACAACAAACCCGTTTTAAAATTCGATAGCTTATTATCGTTTATCAATTCCGAAAAAAGTTTATCCGTTTGCTCGGCTAATTTAGGCGGTGTGGATTGTGCCTTAATTATCCCCATTGATAAAAACAAGCTGAATAAAAAGCTATACCATTTGAGTTTTACCTTCATTTTGAAATTGATTTTATTGTACCCCCTCAGTATTTTGACGATAATTTCCTCAATATTTTAGCTTCTTCTTTATTGTAAATCCCTGTATTGGTACATTGATTTGTCCAAAAAGTATTGAGTTTTTCAAGGTTTTCTAAATCTGATTCGTTAGCACTTAAAGACCTATATAAATACGATTTATCAGAAGCATAAATAAAGTATTCTTTATTTTTTATGAAACGAAAGCCACACGATGCACCCATTTTTGAGGTATAAATGATGTGCTTTTTAGTAGATTTTTGACCTTTAAAAACCTTAATGACACGCATTTCTACTTTTGCAATCCACGGGCTTTCCAAATATGTTTTTTTATTATTCACTATTTTACCCTCCAAGTTTTCTGCCTTGACAATATCCATCGTTTCTTTCAGTGTAACGTAACTTATACTATCAGCTTTGCCCCAAAACACTAATTTTGAACCTTTAAACCCTTGTTCGATACCAGCAAAGTCACAACTACAATCTACAACAGGATTGTTTGAAAACATAAAACTTAGAAAAAATAGAATAATAGATGCCATTTGTAATTTGTTTTGTGAATGATCCCCCCCTCAGTATTTTGACGAATTTATCTAAAAATAAGTATTTAAAATCACTAATATTACTTTCCATGTTGGATATTTTTTTTAAGAAAAACGAAGAGGTAGGTCTCCGTGCGTTGGTTTAACATCTCCATAAATCCTAAAAGGCATTTGTGCATTAATTTGGCATTGGTTAACGGGCGATTGTTTTCCAATTAGAATTTTATGGTCGTTTTAGAAAAAGACCGAAACCTTCGTAGAGACGTAATGTTTGCGTCTAACTGATACCATGCCCAACGCCCAAAACCCATTCACCAAATTATTCGATACGTTAAATCAACGCACGGAGACCTACCTCTTCGTTTTTCTTAAAAAAAAATATCCAATATGCCTTTGTTGCAGACAAGTACGGCAAAAATCCTACAAAATCATAGAAATCCTACGTATCCTAATTCAAATTACCCCCCTCAGTATTTCGATGGATGAATCCGTCTCAACGGGTTCGGATAAATCCGTAAGCTACGGTCGGGTACGTTACCGCAAAAAGCCCATAGCCACGCCCCCATCCACATTCAAAGCATTGCCCGTTGATTTGTGCAACAAACCGCCCACAAAAGCAAAGGCAGCATTCGCAATATCATCTGGTAAAATGATTTCGTTGAGCAAAGTACGCTTGGCATAGTAAGCGGGTAACTCCTCAACCGTCACGCCATACGCCTTCGCACGACCTTCTGCCCAACCACCTGCCCAAATATTTGAGCCTTGAATGACGGCATCGGGATTGACCATATTCACCCTAATTTTATCTGCACCCAACTCGGTTGCCAATAGACGGGTCATGTGCGCTTGGGCGGATTTAGCTGAACCATACGCCGCATTGTTCGGACCCGAAACTACGGCATTTTTAGAGACAATATTCACAATATCACCGCCAAATCCTTGTTTGCGCATCACTTCTACGGCTTCACGGCTCACGAGGAATTGACCCTTAACCAATATATCGTACACCTTATCCCAATCCGCAACGGTGTGGTCTAAAAGCGATTTTGATAGGCTGATGCCCGCATTATTGACCACAATATCCACGCCACCGAAGGCGAGACAAGCGTTTTCGATAGCGTTTTCGATGCTGCGGGTGTTCGTTACGTCCAATAGCGTTGTGGCAACGGCATCTTTTCCGTAGAGTTTGATGAACTCGGCTTTGGCTTCGTCCAAACGCTCTTGGTTGATGTCGTTGAGGATGACACATGCGCCTTCTTCCGCAAATTTTTTCGAGATAGCTTTGCCGATGCCGCCCGCACTACCCGTTACCAAAGCCACCCGTCCGCTAAGGGGTTTTGGCTTCGGCAAACGCTGCAATTTGGCTTCTTCCAACAACCAATATTCGATGTTAAATGCCTCTTGATGTGGCAGCGACGTGTATTCAGAAACGGCTTCTGCGCCCTTCATCACATTCACCGCATTGGTGTAATATTCGGATGCCAAACGGGCCATCGTTTTGTCCTTCGCAAAGGTGAACATGCCGATTGTTGGGATGAGAATGACCACGGGATTTGGGTCACGCATTGCGGGCGAGTTCGGACGCTTACACGTATCGTAATATGCGCTGTAACCTTTGCGATACATGTCAAATTCCTTGTCTAAGTAGTCTTTTTCGTCCAATTTTTTAGGGTCTAAGACCAAAGGAGCGATTTTAGTGCGCAAAAAGTGGTCGGGGCAGCTTGTACCCATTGGGGCAAGTTTTGCTAAATCATTGGAATTTGCAAATTCTAAAACCCGATTATCGTCTGAAAAATGTCCTACCATAAAGGATTTCGGATTTCGGATTTCAGATTTCGGCTGCGAACCCTCCGACATCCGAAATCCGAAATCCGATGTGTACCCCCTCAGTATTGGGGCTATTTTAGCGGCTTGTTTTTGGCGTTCTCCACCGTCCAAACTGGCTACTTTTTGACCACCAAAAACAGGGCGTTTTTTACCATAATTATCTTCCAAATATTGTCCGCATTTTTCAATCACATCTAAGGTATTGACGTAGCTTTCGTAGGTCGTATCGCCCCACGTGAATAGGCCGTGCGAACCCAACATAATACCTTTCAGTTTAATGCCTTTTGCCGCCGCTTCCGCCAAACACGCCTTTAATTTTAAGCCCAAATCGAAGCCGGGGCGTTGCCATTCTACCCAACCGATTTCGCCGTTGAATAGGTCGTGCGTTATTTGCTTGCCGTCTTTTGCGGCAGCGATTGCGATGGCTGCGTCGGGGTGTAAGTGGTCAATGTGTTTGAAGGGTAAAAAGCCGTGCAAAGGCGTATCAATAGACGGTGCTTTTGATGCCAAATCAAAGATGCAATGGTTGAAAAGTTCCACCATTTCGTCCTCGTGTTCGATGCCCCGATAGACGTTTTCGAGGTTCAACAAACGCTCCATGTAGAGGGCAGCGCAACCCGATTTTTTCAAGGTGCCAATATCGCCACCCGAGCCTTTTATCCACATCACTTCGACGGATTTGCCCGTCAAAGGGTCTTTATCGGTGATTTTTACGGAGGTGTTGCCGCCGCCGTAGTTCGTGAGGCGTAAATCTGCGCCCAAAAGGTTTGAACGGTAGATGAATAGTGCGACTTCATCGTTTGCTATTGTGGCGGCTTTTGCTTCGTCCCATAGGTAGCTGACGTGTTTGTATGTTTTTTTGTTTGACATGGATTTTTATATTTTTAATTGGTTGTTTTTAATCACCTGCGCTTTTTAATTCTAAACAAAATCTAATCAAGCAATATAATTCATGCTCTTTTTTACAATCGAGAGAAACAAAATATATTTGAGGCCCAATAATTGAAAACAATTCTGTTTCTATTCTACCAATAATAATATTGTTATCGACTAATGTACGAATTGGATTTTTGAAATAATGATATTTTAGAATTATACTAAGGTTATCTACTTTTAGATAATACCTACCTTTGTTTTTAACCAATGATAAAATACTATCCAAATTCTGATATGTAATTGATATTTTTTGTTGAAACCAAACAACATCGTAAGTACTTTTTAAAATAATTTTATCATCAATAGTAAATACTGATGTCATTTTATTCCAAAAATTGAAGTGTCTTTCTACTTTCATATAAAGTTTATCATTGTAAAAGACATCTATATTATCATTTGAATAATCGTGATGAATTTTGTATTGCATTTTATTGAGATTTTTATTTAAAAAATTTGTTTTTCTTGATT
>JAYTMW010000391.1:0-2285 GCA_043728105.1 Saprospiraceae bacterium
CCCCTCAGTATCAGCCCCTCAAATTAAGCAAAATCAGAACGTTTCGGTCTCTGTTTCGGTCACAAACACGGGTAGTCGAGACGGTGCAGAAGTGGTACAATTGTATATTCGAGACATTGTTAGTTCCGTTACAAGACCTGTAAAAGAGCTCAAAGATTTCAAAAAAATCATGCTCAAGGCGGGCGAAACGCAAACTGTTACATTCATCATCACGCCTGATAAATTGAGTTTTTATAATAGAAATATGAAGAAAGTGGTCGAGGCAGGTGAATTTGAACTAATGGTCGGCACGGCTTCGGATGATGTGCAATCTGTTAAGTTTAGTGTTGTGGATTGATTAAGCATTTATTTATATTTCAACGCTCCAAGGGTTCAAAAAACCCTTGGAGCGTTTTACTTCAAGCCATCTCCAAAACCTTTTTCTTCGCCAAAACCTTCGCTTTTGGCAACGTGAAGAAAAAAGTAGAACCCACTCCTACTTCAGATTCCAACCACATTTTTCCCTCATAAGTTTCAACAATACGCTTACAGAAAGCCAAACCTATGCCCGAACCTTCATATTCAGAAGCACTATGCAAACGCCTAAACATCGCAAATACGTCTTGTTTATGCTTTTCGGGTATGCCAATGCCGTTGTCTTTTACCATAAAAACCAAACCTTCGGTATCCGATAATTTCGATGAAATATGGACGCTCGGTTGAGCACTTTGGTTGTATTTTATGCCGTTGTTAATAAGGTTTTGAAACAACTGCGAAATCAAAATTGGGTGGGCTTCGATGGTCGGCAAAGCGTCTATTCCTATCGTAGCGTTGCGCTCATCTATGATTGCCGTGAGGTTGTTTTGCGCACTCACAACGGCATCAAAAACGTTCAATTCGGATGGTTCACCTATGTTTTTATCCGCTTTTGAGTAGTTTAAAAGGCTTTCAATGAGTCTGATACATTGGTTGGCGTTGGTTTTTATGAAACCAAAATATTCCGCATCACGCTCGTCGAATTTGTCTTTATTGCGGCGTTCAAAAAGTTGCGCAAACGACAAAATATTGCGCACGGGAGCCTTCATATCATGTGAGGCAATGTTGGCAAAATCAGTCAATTCCTGATTGCTTTTTTCCAATTTTATTGCATATTCTTTGAGTTGCAATTCACTTGCGTAAAGTTTTTCGCTAATGGCTTTTTTATCTTCGTAAGCCTCCGAAATGCTTTGTTTGTTTCGCTCTTCTTTGGCTAAAATCTTTTTCAAATAGCGTAGCATAAAAAACGTGACCACCGAAAAAGCAAACAAACCATGTAGAATGTTCCACAAAGTAGTTTCATAAATTTGGCTGATGAAACTATCAAATTTTTCATCCACTTGCACCAAAGCCACCACCTTACCATCCTTGTTTTTGATGGTCGCAAAAGCGGAAAGCCAATGCCCAAACTCATCTTCATATCGACCTTTTTCTAATTTACCACCCTTTTCTCGGTTTGTAATCAGCTCTGCGGGTGGCGAATTGTAATCGTGTCTGAAATAAGGCTCATCGGAAGACGTTACGCCAAACTCAAATGACTTGGCTTTATCATCATAGACGTAGGTGTAAATGGGGCTTTTAAAATTGGATTTGGCTAAATTATTTTGAAGAATTTTATGAATTTTATCATACCTCGCATCACTTTTAGTCTTAGTAATGGCATCTTTTGTTTTGTGCAATTGCATCATAAGTTCATGTTCATCGCCGTCAATTTGCAAAGCAACGATGTTCGCCACGCTTTCGAGACGCTCCAAAGTGAGCGTTTGACCGTTGTTGAGCGTTGAAAAATAGAATTGACTGATGAAATGACCCGTCAAAACGACAAAGGATAGAATCACGAATGTGAAAATGCGCCTTGCGGAAGACTTTTGCATTAAATTTTTGATAGACATTTTCTTTGGCTGATTTATGCGTTAAATTTAGCTTTGAAATATCTATCAAATGTGCAATTATCATACCTTTTTTAAGGTATAAGCATGTGTGTCATTTTTTTTTAGGAAAATAAGAAAGAGGTACAGTATGGAAGTACGGAGTGCCGTATAGAAGTAATGAGTAATGAGTAATGAGTAATGAGTAATGAGTGCCGTAAAAGTAAGGAGTGCGTTTTTGTCATTCAGTCGAAATCCTTTTATGCTTTCAAACGACAAATGGATTTCTACTAAATAAAGGTTAGGCGTTAAACAAAAAATAATATACCCAAATTGGTCTTTATATTTTCTTTAATCAAGACAAATTTTTTGAGAAATAATGGATTATTTAAAAAGGATTTA